>JAJYIL010000028.1 GCA_021790055.1 Bacteroidota bacterium | reverse complement strand
ATGCTGATTTCGTCGGAGCTCCGGGAGATACCGCTACGTATGCTGTCTCTGCTTACGATGCGAACTACAATGAATCCGGTTTAAGTTCTCCGGTTACTGCGTACACTTATGCGATGTCCGATACCGCTTTGTTAACGATGCTTGAGAAAGCAACCTTCAGATATTTTTGGGATTACGCGCATCCGGTTTCGGGTCTGGCAAGAGAAAGATTGGGCTCTGGAGAAACTGTAACTATCGGCGGTTCCGGCTTTGGAGTAATGGCAATTCTCGTCGGTATCTACCGCGGCTTTATTACAAGAGAACAAGGCGTCCAACGCATGCTTAAGATTTTAAATTTTCTATCAACAAAAGCAGATAGATTTCACGGAGCTTTCCCGCATTGGATGAACGGAACAACAGGTAAGGTTATTCCATTCAGCCAATACGATGACGGCGGCGATCTTGTTGAAACATCTTACATGATTGAAGGACTGTTGACAGCACGTCAGTTCTTTAATCAAAATTCAACGGATGAAGACAGCATACGAAATATGATAACAAATATCTGGCAGTCAGTTGATTGGAATTGGTATAAGCAAAGTACTGATAGTTATTCTCTATACTGGCATTGGTCGCCGGATTACGGCTGGAAAATAAACATGGCAATACGAGGTTATAACGAGGCAATGATAGTATATTTGCTGGCAGTCGCCTCGCCGACACATAGTGTTTCAAAGTATTTTTATGAAGTTGGCTGGTCAGGTTTAGGCGCCAATTACTTAAATGGAAATTCATATTACGGCATCCCGTTATATGTCGGTCCGGCATACGGCGGACCGCTTTTCTTTTCACAATATTCCTTTTTAGGTTTTGATCCGAGAAATAAAAAAGATAGGTATACAGACTACTTTATAAATAATAGAAACATGACATTAATAAATAGAGCTTACTGTATAGATAATCCGAAACATTTTGCCGGTTATGATTCCGTTACCTGGGGATTAACGGCAAGTGATGATCCGAACGGATACTCAGCACACAGCCCGACAAATGATGACGGTACAATAACGCCTACAGCAGCTTTATCTGCTATGCCGTATACACCGGAAGAATCAATTGCTGCGTTTAAAAATTTATATCATAAGTACGGTAAAAAAATCTGGGGACCTTTTGGTTTTAAAGATGCGTTTAATGTCAGCCAGAATTGGTATGCAAGCAGTTATCTTGCAATAGATGAAGGTCCGATTATAGATATGGTTGAGAATTACCGGTCGCAGCTTTTATGGAAAAATTTTATGGCGAATCCTGAAATACAGCCGATGCTTGATTCAATTGGATTTGTCAGCGACGAAACAGGAATTAAGACTGGGAAAAAAACTCCGGATAAATTTATTCTAGAAGGTAATTACCCAAATCCTTTTAACCCGAGTACGATAATTGAGTTTAAGCTTCCTAAAAGAGAAAGGATTAAAGTTTCTGTCTTTAACATGCTGGGACAAAAAATAATTACATTAAACAACAGCGAATTACCTGCGGGAGAAAATAAAATTATTTGGAACGGAAAAAATAATTTGGGAGAGGATGCGGCTTCCGGAATTTATATTTATTCCATAATTACAAATAAAAAACAGTATGCCGGTAAGATGATTCTATTAAGATAAATTATAAAGTTAGAGTTCAATGAATTGAAAAAGAAACTATTAATTAATATTAAGCTAATATTAAAATTATCTTTGATCATTCTGTTCGGATTTGTTTTTGTAAGCTGCAGCGGCAACAAAGGAAAAGTTCAAATTGATTTTTGGGCTTTTGGTGCCGAGGCGGAACATGTTAAAGTATTAACTAAAGAATTCGAAAAATTAAATCCCGGTATAAAAGTTAAGGTGCAGGCTATCCCCTGGACTGCCGCACATGAAAAATTAATTACTGCTTATGCAAGCGATACAACTCCCGATATTGTTCAGCTTGGCAACACATGGATTCCGGAATTTGTTGCACTCAATTCTTTGGAAGATTTAGACACGTGGATTCGCAATTCAAAATCAATAAAAGAAAAGAATTTTTTCCCCGGCATATGGAAGACTAATATTATCGATGGTAAAGTTTATGGAATCCCGTGGTATGTTGATACACGAGTTTTGTTTTACCGGAGTGACATCTTAAAGAAAGCCGGATATAATTCTCCGCCAAAAACGTGGGATCAGCTTTACGATGTTTCTAAAAAAATAAAAAAGATGTACGGGAAACAAGAAAAGTATGCTTTTTTTATTCCTACAAATGAATGGGCACCATTCATAATTTTCGGCATGCAGGCAGGCGCTCGGCTGTTAAAAGACAACAACTCATACGGCAATTTTAGCAATCCCAAATTTGCAACTGCATTTAAATATCTGGTCAAGTTTTATAAAGAAAAACTCGCGCCTGTTGATATGACTCTCGTTTCAAATTTATACCAGGCTTTTGCTTCAGGATTTTTTGCAATGTACATAACAGGTCCGTGGAATGTAACAGAGTTTAGGAACATGCTGCCCGCTTCACTTCAGAATTCATGGATGACTGCGCCTCTTCCGGCTTATGATAATAATAAATATCCCGGTGTTTCATTAGCAGGCGGTTCAAGTTTTGTAATGTTTAAAGCATCAAAGCATAAAAAAGAAGCCTGGAAGCTTATTGAATTCCTCTCCAAGAAATCTTCACAAGTACAATTTTTTAAGATGTCATCAGACCTTCCATCTTTAATTGATGCATGGCAGGATACTGTCTTAACAAATAACAAATATCTCAAAGCATTTTATGAACAGTTGCAAAACGTAGTGCCGATGCCCAAGGTGCCGGAATGGGAACATATTGTCTCGGGTAAAGTTCAGCAGTACGCGGAGTACGCAGCGCGAGGAATAATGAGCCCGGAACAAGCGCTTAAACTCCTGGATAAAGACACCGATTTAATATTAGCAAAGCGAAGATGGATTTTAAGAAGGGAAGGGAAGTAAAAGAAGTTCATGGACAAACGGAATAAAATATCGGCTGCATACTTATTCTTATCTCCCGCACTGCTGGCGATTTTTATTTTCTTTTTGATACCTGTACTTGCTGCTTTATTAATGAGTTTCACCGATTTTGATATTTACTCATTAGGCAATCTAGGCTATGCAAGATTTATCGGACTGCAGAATTACATCGAAATATTTAAAGATCCGCTATTCTGGCAGTCGCTTAAAAATACACTTTACTTTGTCGTTGCCGGTGGTCCGCTATCTATAGCAGTCTCATTGACAGCCGCACTGCTATTAAGCTCAAAGCTTGTAAAATATAAAGGATTTTTCAGACTAGTTTATTTTATGCCGGTAGTTACTACGCTGGTTGCAGTATCAATATTGTGGAAATTTATTTATAATCCTCGCTTCGGAATTTTGAATTATCTTCTTGGATTTATCGGAGTTCATCCAATCGACTGGCTTGGCAATCCGCAGTGGGCTCTGCCCGCAATTATTTTAATGGCGGTCTGGAAGAATTTCGGGTACAACATGATAATATTTATCGCCGGTCTTCAGAACATACCCGAAGATTTGTACGAGGCGGCAAATCTTGAAGGAGCTTCTGAATGGAATAAATTCAAGAATATTACTCTCCCTATGCTGGCTCCCACTACTTTATTTGTATGCATAATTACAATGATTGGATATTTCCAGCTATTCGCAGAGCCTTATGTTATGACGCAGGGCGGACCATTAAACAGTACGCTAAGCATTGTGTTGTATATGTACCGCGAAGGCTTCATGTGGTGGAATATGGGCTATTCTGCCGCACTCGCTTTTATTTTGTTTATCATCATCTTAATAGTCAGCCTTATTCAGCTTAGGGTGCAGAGGGAGACAAACTTATGAAGAAAGCATTACTTTATTCTATTCTTATAATAGCAGCAATATTATGTCTCATTCCATTTGTCTGGATGATTTCCGCTTCGCTGATGGCAAACGGGCATGCAAATGTTTATCCGCCGAGATTTTTACCTGATAAAATTACATTTATTCAATATGAACATTTATTCTCCAGACTAAATATTGTAAGATATTTTTTTAATAGTGTTGTTGTATCGGTTGGTGTTACGGTTATATCTCTTTTAGTAAATTCAATGGCGGGTTATGCATTTGCCAAATACAGGTTTGCCGGAGAAAAAAATCTATTTAAACTTTTGCTTAGCTTTATGATTATACCTGCGCAAGTTACTATGCTTCCTTTGTTCTTAATGCTTAAATACATGGGATTGATAAATTCTTATTTTGCCATTATTATTCCGGGAATGACAACCGTTTTTGGAATTTTTCTTATTAGACAGTACTTGCTGGCAATACCGGACAGCCTTATTGAAGCGGCTAAAATAGACGGCGCGAGTGACTTCCGCATTTATTTTTCCCTTGTACTTCCGCTAGCCAAACCGATTTTAATTACGCTTGCAATTTTTACCTTTATGGCAACTTGGAATGATTTCCTCTGGCCTTTAATTGTAATGACAAACGATTCGATGTATACTCTTCCGGTTGCACTTGCCAATTTGATAGGCGAGCATAACCAGGATACCGAACTGATGATGGCTGGCTCGGTAGTTACAATCATACCTGTGGTGCTTGTATTCCTGTCTCTTCAGAAATATTATATAAAGGGTATTATGCTTGGCGGAGTAAAGGGATGAAGAATGTAAGAACTTTGTTATCTTCCTGCAGCTTTTTTTGTAAACATTATACACAAGTATTTTGCTATAAAAGTACTTATTAAGTGCTATTTGTTTCAAAACAGATGACATAAGAAACAAATTCCATTGAATACCAAAATATTACTTGACAAAATGTAATTAGTTTATTAGTTTAAATGTAAACGTTTACATTATATTCTTTACTTCTTTCAACGTTTTATTTGTTCGATTTAGGATATCGTTAAATGATCATAAACACTAACTCAATTATTGGATAATATTTTTACAATTTAATAAAATGAAAATTGACATTCATAAAGTAGCTCTGAAAGCGGGAGTTTCCATCGCAACTGTATCCAGAGCACTGAATAACAGCGAACTGGTTAAGCCCGATACCAAAGCCAAAATTCAAAAAATAGTTGAAGACCTTAATTATATCCCAAATCCTATAGCGCGAAGCTTATCTAAGCAGTCTACCGAAACTATCGGTGTTGTGCTGCCTGATTTGGTCGGTGAATTCTTCATGGATTTTATTCACAGTATAGATGAAGAAGCATACAAGCGCAACTGGCATGTTTTAATATCAAGCTCGCATAGCCAGAGGAATTTAATTGAAACTCTAATCGAGCTGATGGGCAGCGGTAGAGTTGACGGTGTAATCTTAATGGCGCCGCAAATCCAGGATGGAATTTCCAAAATAATTTCTAAAAGCAAGACTCCCGTTATACTTGTGAATACTTGCGGAGATTTTAACGGCACCAGCCAGATTAAAATAGATAATTTCAAAGGCGCATACGATATTATCGAGCATTTTATAGAAATTCACAAGTACAAAAAAATCGGAATAATTAACGGACCTAAAGGAAACTGCGATGCTGAAGAGAGGTTCGCCGGCTATTTAAGCGCTCTTAAAAAATACAAAATAAAGAAAGACCCTAGCCTAATTGTAAACGGTAATTTCGATGTCGAATCCGGCTGCGTTGCATTTACGACTCTGATGAATCAAAAAATTAGACCGGAAGCTATTTTTGCTGCTAATGATATGATGGCTGTAGGTGCGTATGAAGCGGCAAAAGAATTTAGCATTAAAATTCCGAGTGATGTTGCAGTTGCCGGTTTTGATGATATTTATCTTAGTAATTTTCTTGTTCCCAGATTGACAACTGTACGCGTGCCTATTATGGAATTAGGCAGTAAGGCAGTTAAATATCTGCTGGATAAAATAAATAAAAAAAATAATAAAGTTCATTTTGAAGTACTTCCCGTTGAACTTGATATTGGCGGATCTTGCGGATGCAAATACTGAATGTTTTTTTAACGTACATGTAATTTGTCTGTTGAGCTTCACTACACGAAACGTTTCGCGTATTATAGTATTCGGCAGGCAGGTTAGCTACTATAACCAAATTAACTTAACATAACATAACAATTCTAACGGAGGTAGAAATGAAAAAGATCATTATATTAACGTTATTTACGGCGATTGCGGTACTGTACCTAGTGCCTGTGTCGTCGTTCGCCCAAACGTCGTCGGACACACTTTATGTGTCGGCGATGCCGCCAGGCAATATTAACAATGTCATCGCAGGTGATACTACGGCAACAGGAGCTCGGAAGGATCCACAACGAGTTTATGTGCTGCAGCAAACCGGAAGCGTTGACTCGACATATTTCTTTACAGCTACTATTAATATGGCTGCCAATTTTAACGGTGTAACGCTCACTATAATCGGGAAGAATAATCCCGTTACAGGTATGCCTCCTGTGATTGAACCCTTTATACTTTCAGACAACTCTACACCCGCCCGTTTTACTGAGAACCTGGAAGGGAACCTTAATTTAGATAATCTTTACTTCCTGGGCAAGAGAACCGACGGATTGATAACGGCTGGAGACGACAGACTTTTAGACGGGATTCCACAGGGTTCGTCGGTGCGAATCAATCACTGCGTGTTCGATGATTTTACAGCAGGACAAGGAGCCCTGCTCAGTTACGGCGGCTCGGGTAACTCTTTTTATATTACTAATTGTGAGTTCCGAAACATCCAATCTCAAGCCGGTTTCCCGACTAATATTATATTTGCCGAGGCTGCAGATACTCTGCAATTTGTAAACAATACTTTCTACGCTATCTCGTTTGGGATATGGGGTAATGATAATCTTAGATATTTCCAATTTAATCACAACACAATGGTAGGATGTGCCTGGATGCCTTTTAGAATATATCAGGCTGATAGTGCATATATTTCAAACAACATTTTCTACGACACGTATGCATGGGGTTTAGATTCCGCTTCTATTAAAAACGGCGGACTGGGGAATGAGTCTCCGGCGGTGGTCGTTTTTGATTCCCTTTTTCAATTCAGTGAGGCGCCGTATACCTGGACGGAGGCTGGCAGAAGTATCGTTGTAACAAACAATGCCTATTACTGGCAATCAAGCATCGACAGCACTATTGCAGCAATCAATGACACCACGAAGAATTACATCGTTCCTCCCGCTTGGATGGACAGTCACACTTTAGCAATGTTTGCGGATAAGACATCTTGGCCAGGCTTATCAGCTTCAAATAATGTCAATGCTGATCCGGAGTTTTCAGCGTCCATTGTAAATCCAATGGTTGCCGGTCTAAATTTGTATACGGTCGCACGCTGGAACGGAACGATTGCTACCTCTCCTCTCTGGAGACAGAACGTAACCAACCCGGCTAATGTGTTCGGTTCAGTGGCGAAGAACTGGGCTCAAACGCAAGGATATCCTGTACCGGAGAATTTGAAATATAGCGCAAGCCTTATTGGCAGCGATGGGTTACCTCTTGGCGATTTAAATTGGTTTCCCGGGGTTACAGGTGTAAAGCAAATAAATAACGGCATTCCTACAAAGTTTAGTTTAAACCAAAACTACCCTAATCCGTTCAACCCGACTACAAATATTAAATACAGTATTACAAAGAGCGGTTTAGTTACTCTAAAAATATATAATATATTAGGACAAGAAGTCGCTACTTTGGTTAACCAATATCAAAAACCAGGCGACTACGTAATAGATTTCAACGCTACAAACCTGGCAAGCGGAATTTATTTGTACAGACTTGAATCCGGTAATTATTCTTTAACAAAGAAAATGATGCTCCTTAAATAGTACCCTCGCCTTGTCATCTCCCAAAGGGAGAGTTTTCCTCCTCTCTCCCTCGGGGAGAGAAGGCAGGAGTGAGAGTAATTAAGAGGCAAAACTCGTGATTGTAAATGAATGCCAAGCTTAGATATATTGTTTCTATTTAATTAAAGTGCTCAAGAAACTAAATAGGTTGCAATTAAATAGACACCAATTAAAATAGTTTGGAGTATTTGAATCTTCTCTATATGAAGGTAAAAAATGAGTGCGCAAAAATTTAAGACTATTTTTACTCTGATTATCGTTTTTCTATTATCACAAATCGTGTGGTCCCAAACGTCTAAAATATCCGGTAAGATAACAGACAAGTCTAATAATCAGCCTCTGATAGGTGCAAATGTTATACTTGTTGGTACTAGCTTGGGAGCTTCTTCAGACATGGAAGGTAACTATTTAATCCCTAATGTTAATTCTGGTTCTTATACATTGAAAGTTTCCTAGATTGGATATAAAACGGTCACAGTTAATATAGAATTAAAAAAGAGTCAACACCTTATTGAGAATTTTAAGCTTGTACCAGTTGGAGTTGTAGGAGAAACTGTTGTTGCAACGGCTCAGGCAAGCGGACAGTATGCTGCCATTAACCAGCAGCTTTCCTCCAACAAGATAGTGAATGTGGTGTCTGCCGCTAAAATTCAGCAGCTTCCGGACGCCAATGCTGCCGAGTCAGTAGGCAGACTCCCGGGCGTTTATCTTTTAAGACAGGGCGGGCAGGGATACGAAGTCTCCATCGACGGACTACAGCCTAAGTACAACCGGGTTGAGATTGACGGTGTAGAAATGGCTGCAACGAGCAGCAGTAATCGAGCAGTGAACATGAGCATGATTTCTTCAAACATGCTGAGTGGGATTGAGGTATTCAAGACTGTAACTCCCGATATGAACGCTGCCGTTCTCGGAGGAGTTGTCAACTTCCAAATCAGAGAAGCCAAACAGACCTCTTCGGGCATGCCGGAAATAGAACTATCTGCGCAGGGAGGATACGAAGGTCTTCGGAATCAGTTTGGCGATTACAATTTTTCCGCCACCGTCGGAGACAGATTTCTTGATCGACGACTTGGAATCCTTGTGCAAGCGGTTGTCGACCGGGAAAATTTATCAAGCGATGAGTTAGGTGCAGGCTATGCTCTCGCTTCAAAAAATTCTGGCGTCAATAATCCTTTACTTCTTAACTCTCTCACTCTCAGCTTTATTCCCAGCATCACACAGCGGTATAACGGGACCGTCAATGTGGATTACAAGCTGCCCGATGGTAAGATTGATTTCATGAACTTCTTCAGCGGCAGCAATACGACAACGCAGACGCTAAGCCAGCAGTACAGCCTTATCTCAAACCAGATTTTCGACAACGCCTCGTACTCACCCACGAAGCTTTATGT
Source organism: Bacteroidota bacterium (assembly GCA_021790055.1). Taxonomy (GTDB): domain Bacteria; phylum Bacteroidota; class Ignavibacteria; order Ignavibacteriales; family Ignavibacteriaceae; genus FEN-1297. The sequence continues at coordinate 3,334 of JAJYIL010000028.1, read as the reverse complement.
AATGACAAATCTCATTGACTTCAAGCAGCGCGTGCTGTCATTCGGACTGAATGTGAAGATTTCTCACTCGCTCTCAGAGAATATTTCCCGCGGAGGATGGGGAGCGACTTTTCAGCAATACCCGGCGAATCTGGCATCTGTGTCGCAGTCCTCGCCTCCTGAAACGATTGCTCAGGCAGCTTCGGCTAAAGTCGACCCGAAGCTCATGAATCTTTTATCTCTCAGCACCAGCAACAATATTACAATGCAAAGGAATATTGTTGGGTCAATCGACATTACGAAAGACATTACCTTATCGGATGCTGTCTCAGGAATTCTGAAATTTGGTGGACAATATCATTATACTCACCGGTCTTTTAGTGCCAATTATGCGGGCGGGAGCGGTGTCTTTAACTTGACTCTTCCACGCCGGGCAATAGTTAATGCATATCCTTTTATGACACAGCCGCCCTACAACCTGAGTACTTCGGGAAACCAGCTTCTTCCAATAACCGTGTTCGAAGATCCGGGTTTCAAATTCGGAAATTTTCTGAACAGCAAATACGCTCCGGGGCTTCCAATGAATCTGGACTTTTTGTCGCAAATTGTAAATTTTGTTAGTAAAGGTGCCGAGCAGGCGGGCTGGCAATCATGGGGTTACACTCCTGATCCTTATGGCAACATTGCCAACAATTACTTCGGAAATGAGTATGAGAGTGCTGCGTATGCCATGGCAACCGTCAATATTGGAACTCAGATCACGCTGATAGGCGGAGCTCGATACCAGGGGCTCGAAACATCTTACCGGACCGCGAGAATTTCAAATGCAAACCAGGCTATATATTATCCAAGCATCTATCCTCATATTGATACTACAATCAATCAGTATCACGGCTACTTGTTGCCCGACGTGAGCTTGATGTACAAGCCGCTTTCATGGTTTATAGCTCGACTATCCTACACCAGCACACTTGCCTATCCGGACTTCACATCCATCATACCGAAAATCGATCTATTTCCATCTAACCGCTCAGTCGCCTGGAACAACTTTGGTTTGCAGCCCGTTCATTCGCAGAACTACAACTTACAGCTTTCTTTTTATAACAACGAGATCGGGCTGCTTACCGTTGGTGGATTTCTGAAGAGAATAGATGACATGATATTTCCGCAGAGCAGCTATATTTCAAATATATCCCGGTATCCCGGGCTCGACTCCACCCAGTTAGATTATCAGGTGACTACCGATTTTAACAATCCCAATCGTGTTGACGACTACGGTGTGGAGCTTGACTGGGAAACCCACTTCTGGTACCTGCCGGGATTGCTGAGCGGATTGGTGTTCAACATAAATTATACTCATATTTTCTCAAGCGCAAAATATCCCTTTACCGTTACCAAGCCTGGCGTTTTTCCCACTTACATACCGGTGCATGTAGATACTTTATATACCGATCGTCTGCTATACCAGCCAGATAACGTTGTTAATCTTTCCGTTGGGTATGATTATCAGGGCTTCTCTATCCTCGTATCCATGATATACCAGTCAAATGTATCGACCGGAACAAATCAGTATCCGGAACTTCGACCCGCGAAACTTTCATACCTGCGTTGGGACTTAACTGCCAAACAAAATCTGCCGTGGCCTGGTCTCGTCGTTTACCTCAATCTGGTTAATCTCAACAATGCGAATGATACTTATGTGGTTCAGGGAAATGGTTTCCCTACGTCTGAAAGTGATTATGGCCCTGTTGTGCAATTAGGACTTCGTTGGAGTCTACAATAATGTCTTTGAGTGAATAATACGGCAGCAGAAGATCGCGATGCGGACTGGAATTCGGTGCCGGAGTAAATTATACTTTTAACTAAGGATATACATTTGGCTTTGATTATGCATGGGCTGATTATGGAAGGCTTCTTATAGTAAACAGATTTACAGTAAGTATTGGTTTTTAACAATGTCTAAAATAATCTTTATCTCGATTTTTTTTGTCTCAACATTTAATAGCTTTTGTCAAGAAAATTCAGCTTATAAAAATGCAGCTAAGTATAATCTTTCCCGGAAAGAATATTCTTTCCTGGATTCAGTTCAGCATCGCGCATTCCTTTATTTTATAAATGAGGCTAATTGGAAAAACGGACTTGTTAAAGACCGCTCAACAAAAGACTCGCCTGCAAGCATTGCCGCTGTCGGATTTGCGATTCCATCCTGGGCTATCGGCGCAAAACACGGCTGGATAACCAGAGAAAAAGCCGCTTCGGTTACTCTTAGTGCGTTAAACTTTTTCCTTCATTCAGATCAGAGCACCGATGCCTTGGCTACTGGATATAAAGGATTCTATTATCATTTTCTCGATATGAATAAAGGCAAACGATTCTGGAACTGTGAGCTCTCATCTATAGATACCGGCTTGCTTTTAGCCGGAGTAATTTTCGCAAGAGAATATTACGATAAAGATGAAATGCAGGAAAGAGAAATTCGTTCCTATGCAGATTCATTACTCGACCGTGTTGATTGGAGTTTCTTCACTTTAAATGGTGATGCAAAAACAGAAGGTGCAATCTCGATGGACTGGAAGCCGGAAAAAGGCTTATCGAAGTACGGCTGGATCGGTTATAACGAAGCTTTAATCCTTTACATCATAGCTGCTGGCGACGGAATGAAAGAAGCGCCGGAAGGCTATCGTAATTGGCTGGCGGGATATAAATGGGAAGAGCCTTATAAAGGGCTTGCACACGTTGTCTTCCCGCCGTTGTTCGGTCATCAGTATTCTGAAATGTTTGTTGACTTTCGCGGCATTGCAGACAGTTATATGCAAAAGAAAAAAATCGATTACTTTGAAAACTCAAGAAGAGCCACGCTTTGCCAGAGACTTTATGCAATTCAGAATCCGCATGGATGGAAAGGGTACGATTCTTTAACATGGGGCATCACTGCTTGCGACGGTCCCGGTGAATCTTATAACTATGATGATAAAAAATTCTTTGGCTATGCCGGTCGCGGTGCTTCCGGACCTGAGTATAATTATTTTGATGATGGAACAATAGCTCCGACGGCAGCCTGCGGCTCTCTTCCATTTGCACCCGAAATAGTTATTCCGACTGTAATCCATATGTTTGATGTTTATGGGAAACAAGGGCTGTGGGGCAAGTATGGCTTTGTCGATGCTTTTAATCCGACTGTTAATTGGTTTGACAAAGATTATCTTGGAATTGATGAAGGTCCTATTGTAATTATGATTGAGAATTTCATGAACAGCTTTGTTTGGAAGTATGAAATGAAAGACCCGGTAATTAAGAAAGGATTGGAAAGATTAGGATTCAAAAAGTTAATACGACACTGATGAGATTGATTAAG
>JAJYIL010000628.1 GCA_021790055.1 Bacteroidota bacterium | reverse complement strand
ATACGAAGGTCCAAAATAAAACGACATGCTTTCAACCGAAACAATTTTAACTGCGTAGAAAACCGTCAGCGAAAATAAAATAATTCTGCCGTTGAAATAAAAGCCCTTTAACCTGCCTTTATTTATCGCAAGCTTCTTTGCTGCAAAGGAAATAAGCAAAACAAAAATTGCGGAAACGATTAATAATTCTAAGCCTAATACTAAAAATCCGTTTCCGTAGAAAAATCTTAATATGGTTTTCTTTGTTAAATAGAAGCTCCTTTTCATACCGCTGTTTTCGGTAACGGTAATAAAAGAATTCGGCATTACGGAAATTTTTTTAGTTATATGAGAAGCTGGAAAATTAACAACAAGAGTTAATGAATCTTTTAACCTACCAAGCCCAAAATGTTGAATCTTAGAGCTTGCGCTTGCATATCCGTATCCGCCGCTGATCTCGCGGTATGCGATGAGCGAGCTTTTATAATATAATTTTAATTTTGCACCAATAGCATCGCGGTTGCTTTCGTCGCCTTCTACTTTTACCGATAAATAATTATTGCTGCCGTTTAATCTTCCCTTGTTAAAAAGGAAATAAGTGTATCCGCCGTTCTGATTCATAACGATATCCATAAAGCCTTTGCGCCCGAAATCAGCCGTCGCAAGACAGGTACTGTATGCATTCATAATACTTCCGGGCGGTATTGCAGAATCAGTAATATCACGGAAGTGAATCATGCCGGTGCTGTCGACGCCAAGATTCTTGAAATATTTTATTCCGCCAAGGCAGGCAAGAGCAATATCCTGCCAGCCGTCATTTTCAAAGTCCCCAAATACCGCACCGTAAGTATGATAATCACCATCAAGTCCGCATTCTTTAGTTACATCCTTAAAAGTTCCATCTCCGTTATTTAGAAATAATTTATCACCTCCAGCTCTATTCCCTACAAACAAATCAAGGTAACCGTCGTTATTCAAGTCTGCAAAGAAGACTGAATTAGTCTCTTTAAATTCCCCGACCCCAACGCCGCTTGCCTTGGTATGGTCAATAAATTTTCCTTTGCCGTTGTTAAAGAATAATTTATTCTCTTTCATCCAGTTGCCAACATATAGATCCAGATAGCCATCGTTATTTACATCGCCAAAAACAGCGCTGATCGATCTTCCACCGGATACTAAATCATAGTCTTTTGTTTTATCATTGAGTGAAATTCCATGATCATTTATAAAAAGTTTGTTGGACTTGAAAAAGCTTGTGCAGAAAACATCTAAGTAACCGTCGTTGTTTACGTCACCTAAAACTGCGTCTTCGCTTCGCCACATATTGACGTTAAAATTATATTCTTTTGTAACATCCTGGAAATATCCTTTCCCGTCATTAAGGTAAAGCGAATTTGAATATGCCAGGTTTGTAATAATAATATCATCCGCTCCGTCTTCATTAATGTCGCCGATAGCAGTACCGAGATCAAGATCAAAAGTTACAGTTCCGGTCTTCCCGGCAAGAACTCTGCCGCCAATTCCTCTTTGAACGGCTAGATTATCCGGGAAACTGTTTATTTTTAAGTCCGGGAGAGAATTAAAAAATTTATTTCTTCCATAAACGTCAACAATATAGATGTCTTCATTTCCGTTGTTTTCCAGGTCACCTATGCCGATGCCGTACGAAGTAGAAGGCTGCGGAAGCCTTTCAACTGAAAAGTAAGGATTGTTATTTGTAGTTGAGTTTGTGTTTATTTCATCTTTTGTTTTCCGAACTGCTAAAAATATCTTTGTCTGGTCAATAATAATAATGGAATCTTTGTTTAATACCTCAAGCCTGTTTGGTTTTATAACAGGAACAGTCCTTATTACTTTCCATAAATTTTCCCGGCTGTTCCAATTATTTATCCTCTGTTCAAGAAGCAGCCCGATGTTGGTAATACAGACAAAATCACTGTCATCCAGCAGCTTAATATCTTCAATACCGGCTGTTGAGATACTATCGTGAGTATCCAGCAAAATAAATTTCTCTCTATCAATTGATGGTTCTTGCGAACCAGGCTTTTTAACAAAATAATATAGAGCATTGTTTGTGAGAAAGGCACCGTAAGATGTATCCAGCAAGGCAGTCTTCGCTATCTGCTCTTCATCAGCTCTTTTGAATTCCCGGCTGTCATCAAGGTTAAGAATATTTATAAGATTATATTTTTTATCTGATATTTTATGAAGATATCCTATACTCATCCCTCCGTAAATTATATTAATCTTATCCTTAAAAGTGGCTGCAGCCTGCAGCCTCACATCAATATTAAATGATAATAATTCTTATTTATCACAATTTGAAACACAAACCTTTGATTCTATCGGATTACCTAGTGCTATTAACGATTTATATGAAACAAATAATAAATTTAGACTTGCTGACTTGGAAAGACAAATATCATATAAAAATGGATGGTCTAATATTAAAAATCCAACAACATATAATGTTGTTGCGGATGATGAATTAACGCACAATAATATGGTTCCACATTTTGATAGAAAATTAGGATATGGAACAAATGATCTGTTAAAT
>JAJYIL010000627.1 GCA_021790055.1 Bacteroidota bacterium | reverse complement strand
GCTGCATACCAAATTTCTGTCGCCGTAAGCATTATTGATTCTGCCGACACTTGTCCAGAACTTATTAACCTTCAGCCATGCTGCCGGGTATGCCGCTTTTTCTCTAGTATACTTATGGTTCCATTCATCAGAAATTACGCTCAAGGCAGTATGCGGAGAATTTTTCAGAACGTTATCACTTACATCGGCACTACCGTTTTCAATTTCTTTTATCTCATTATAAATCGAAATCATTGCATCGCAGAACCTGTCCAATTCCGGCTTGGATTCGCTTTCGGTCGGCTCTACCATTAATGTTCCGTGCACCGGGAAAGATACCGTTGGCGCATGGAAGCCATAATCCATTAAGCGCTTCGCAATATCTTCAACTTCAATTTGAGCGGATGCTTTGAAATTTCTCATATCGAATATCAGTTCGTGAGCTACCCTTCCTTTAGTTCCCGTATAGAGAACTTTGTAATAAGGCTCCAATCTTGCCTTGATATAATTAGCATTCAAGATAGAAATAATAGAAGCATTTTTTAATCCTTCTGCGCCCATCATCTTAATGTAAGCAAAAGAGATTACCAAAATGTCGGCACTTCCCCACGGTGCAGACGAAACGGCATGAATCCCTTTTTCATGGTCAAGATTTACTACGACATGGGATGGAAGAAATGGAACAAGATGTTTAGCCGCACCAATTGGTCCCATACCGGGACCGCCGCCTCCGTGAGGTATGCAGAATGTTTTGTGAAGGTTAATATGGCAAATATCTGCGCCAATTTCCGCCGGGCTTGTTAATCCAACCTGTGCATTCATATTTGCGCCGTCCATGTAAACTTGCCCGCCGTTCTCATGAATGATTGTGCATATCTCGCGGATGTTTTCCTCAAACACTCCGTGAGTTGAAGGATAAGTAATAAGAAGCGCTGCAAGATTATTTTTATTTTCATGAACTTTCTTCTTCAAATCACTTACATCAACATTTCCGTTCTCATCACAGTTAACAACCACTACTTTCATCCCCGCCATTACTGCGCTTGCAGGATTCGTCCCATGCGCCGAAGAAGGAATTACTACAATATTACGATTCTGCTCACCTTTACTTCTCAAATATTCTCTAATAACCATCATTCCGGTATATTCACCTTGCGCGCCGGAATTCGGCTGAAGTGAGATTGCTGCGAAACCTGTAATCTCGCAAAGCTGCCTTTCTAATTCTTTAAATAGTAACTGGTAGCCCGCCGCCTGTTCAACCGGTGCGAATGGATGCAAGTTAGCAAACTCTTGCCAGGTAATTCCAATCATTTCCGTTGTTGCATTAAGCTTCATGGTACAAGAGCCAAGCGGAATCATCGAATGAACAAGAGACAAATCCTTGTTCTCAAGCCGTTTCATGTAGCGAAGCATCTCCGTTTCAGAATCAAAAGTATTGAATACCGGGTGCTGAAGAAATTTACTTTGACGCTTTAGATTAGTCGGATAATCAACTTGCACATCATCTGCAATTTTCCGAAAAGCTTGACCGGAAAAATTTTGACCGGCGATTTCAGCGAAGATTGAAATTAATTCTTCTACGTCATCAAGCTCAGTAGCTTCATTTAAAGAAATGCCTATCGCATTATCATTAGTATAGCGGAAGTTAATTCCTTTATTCTCTGCAAGATATTTTATTGATTTGATTTTACTCTTCGAGTTCTCATCGAACTTAATATTCAGTGTGTCAAAATAATTTTGATTCGCCTGATCAAATCCAAGCTCTTTCAACGACAGGTCAAGCAATTTAGTAAGTTTATGAATTCTTTCTGCGATAGACTTCAAACCAACCGGACCATGATAAACTGCATACATCCCCGCGATAACCGCAAGCAGCACCTGAGAAGTGCAAATATTGCTTGTAGCTTTTTCTCTTCTAATATGTTGTTCTCTCGTCTGGAGCGCCATCCGGTAAGCATGGCTTCCCTGTGCATCAATCGAAACGCCGATAATTCTTCCCGGAATTTGTCTCTTAAATTCATCTCTGGTTGCAAAGTAAGCTGCATGCGGTCCACCGTAGCCCATTGGTACACCAAAGCGCTGTGTGCTTCCGACAACAACATCTGCCCCAAATTCTCCCGGGGGAATTAATAAGGCAAGGCTAAGCAAATCCGCGGCTACAACAACAAGACTATTATTCTGATGCGCGCGTTCGATTGTTTTTTTATAATCGTAAATTTCTCCATTGTCAGCCGGGTATTGAAGAAGCACTCCGAAAACCTTCTCGCTGAATTCAAGCGTGGTATGGTCGCCTATCTGCAGCTTAATCCCAAACGGTTTTGACCTTGTTTTTAAGACGTCAATCGTTTGAGGATAGCATTGCTCTGATACGAAAAAGACATTCGCATCTGGAGACTTTCTTAATGAGTAAAGCATTGTCATTGCCTCGGCAGCGGAAGTTCCTTCGTCAAGAAGAGACGCATTGGCAATTTCCATCCCGGTTAAATCAATAACCATCGTCTGAAAATTAAGCAACGCTTCAAGCCTTCCTTGAGAAATTTCAGCCTGGTAAGGCGTA
>JAJYIL010000626.1 GCA_021790055.1 Bacteroidota bacterium | reverse complement strand
CTTTCAATAATAGCTCTCTGCTGCAAAACAATTGTATCGAGAAAAGACTCAAGAAATTGATGCTGCTCTCTAAGAAGATTGAAAAGGTCACTCATCTCCATAATTCTCTCCGTTAAAATGATTCATATATCCAATTACTCTCTTAACATAAGATTGTGTCTCATCAAACGGCGGTATCCCGCCGTATTTATCTACATTTTCCGGACCGGCATTGTACGATGCCAAAGCAAGCCGAACATTACCATCATATTTTCGAAGCATTTCGGACAAATATTTAGTTCCGCCGAAAATATTTTCTCTCGGATCAAATGAGTTGCTTACCCCCATTTCCGATGCAGTCGAGTCTATCAACTGCATTAAACCCTTGGCTTTAGCGCTTGAAACTGCCTTATCATTTGCCGCCGATTCGGTTAGAATAACAGATTTAATTAGATTTTTGTCTACGCCGTAATATCCCGCTGCCTGGTTAATTATATTATCATACCTGCCGAGCCTGTCCAATGCCTTCGAGCTAGGAGATACTGCCGGTAGGCTTTCCAGGGATTTATTTACCTCTATCTTATCAAGGTTTAAAGGTAAAGTTCCTTCCGGCTTCTTAAAGCTCTGTTCCATATCCTCGCCGGTTATCTTTTTGTAAAGAACGTCGGCAATGCCAAGGCTTTTTTTCTTGGAGATCATATCAGCCATCTGACTTTCAAAGATCATACTGAAATAGTCGCCGCCGAAGCCGCTTTCATCGGAACCGCTGCCGAACATTCCCCCGGACGTCTTATTCATGCTCTTCAACATCATCTCGGTTAAAAGGCTTTCGAACTCCTTAGCAGCATTAGCAATCTTCGCCTTCTGTGCCTCGTTGTACCGGCTGCCTAATTCTGCAGGCTGGCTTATGTGCTTCGGATCGGTAATATTTAGCTGAAGGCTTCCCATCAGATTATCACCAGCTCTCCAATCAATGCGCCAGCTTTCTTAAGCGCCTGGAAAATTTCAATTATATCCTGCGGTGAGACTTTTAATGAGTTCAAGGCAGCCGCTACCTGCTGCACCGTTGATGCGCCCTGGATAGCTATTGTATTTGTCGAATCCTGTGTTACATAAGGTATTGTATTATTGAAGACTTGAGTAGTTCCATTAGAGAAAGGTCCCGGCTGAGAAATAATCGGGTATGATCTAATCGTTATGTTCAAATTGCCGTGCGTAATGCTTGCAGGAAGTATCTTCACATTGTTGCCAGCAACTACAGTTCCTGATCTTTCATCAAGTACAACTTTCGCTTCCGCATCTGTTTGAACATTTATTGCTTCCAGCTGCGCCAGGAAACCGATAACATTTTTCTGCTGGTTTGCCGGAATATTAACTCTGATTTCCGCCTCATCCTTTGCTATAGAAATGTTATTTCCAAACTTAGCATTAATAGCGTTGGCAACATTATTAGAAGTAGTTATGTCAGGGGCACGTAAATAAACATTAACTTCTTTACTTGATAAGCTGTCGGTTTCAAGCGGTTGCTGAAGGATTCCCCCCATCGGAACCCTCCCGGCAAGCGCTTGATTCTTTGCAATCCGGTTTCCTGCGGGGGTTCTAAAATCATAGCCGCCAACCGAAATGGAACCTTGCGCATAACCGTACACTAAGCCATTCATCCCGGAAAGTGGGGTCATCAATAATGTTCCTCCAAGAAGGCTTGAAGCGTCTCCCATTGAAGAAACCGTAACATCAAACTTTGCGCCCGGCTTTAAGTAATCGTTCAGCGTTGCAGTTACCATTACTGCGGCAACATTCCTTGTCTGTAAATTATCCGGTGAAACCGTAATGCCGAAACGCTTCAACATGCTTGTAACAGATTGTATAGTAAATGTTGAGCGCTGTGTATCGCCTGTTCCGGAAAGACCAACAACAAGACCGTAACCGATAATCTGTTCCGAGCTTTGCCCGGTTATATATGCAATGTCTTTTATTCTCTGCGCAAAAATGAGACTGCTGCAGCTAAGAAAAAGCAATATTGAAATTGAAACGCGTCGCATCTTCTCGATTCTCCTTACCGCAATTAAAAAATCCAGTGTAAAAATTTCGTCAGCCAGCCCGGAGACTGTGAACTGTTAATCATGCCCTTGCCGTTAAAAATAATCTGCGCATCTGAAATGTTGTAGGAAAGAATCGAATTGTCCGGGTTTATGTCGGATGGTCTAATAACTCCTTTTATTACTACCGTCTGTTCTTCGCCGTTAATTACAATTTTCCTGCTGCCGTCGATTACAAGGTTGCCGTTACTTAGTACGGAATCGACTGTTGCGCTTATTTTTGTCTGCACCATTCCTTCTGTTTTAGTTGAACCGGAGCCGTTGAAATCATTCGTTGTTCCAAGGTTTATATCGGCAGAAGGCGGATTTGCAGCATTACCCACATTAGCCTTACCGGTTAAACCTAAGTTGCTAGTTCTGCCGGCAGAGGTTTGGGCATCGTTAGACGCCTGCGACGACTCCACAACAATGATAGTTACGGCATCGCCGATCTTGCTCGCCTTCTGATCCGAGAATAAA
>JAJYIL010000625.1 GCA_021790055.1 Bacteroidota bacterium | reverse complement strand
TTTTACGGGTACACCGTTCAAGGCGCTGATGCAGTTTACTGAGAACTGGACTTTTAACGGAATCATTTTCAATATACTTGATTCATTTATAAAGGATAACCAAAGAGCGCGGCTATTTTGTGCCGGGCTTCTCTCTATTTCTTATATCGGAGTATTATTTACAAAGAAAGATATTTTAGAAAAGCTCTACCTTTCAATTTTCCTATTATATATCTTCTCGCCGGTAGTGCATCCGTGGTATCTTAGCTGGTTCGTTTTGCTTCTTCCAATAGTTCCGAGATGGAGCGGAATAGCTTATGTAAGCTTAATAAGCCTAACTGCGTTTACCGTTCTCAATTATCAACTGCATGGAATATGGAAAGATTATACACCTGTTTTAATGATAGAATATGCGCCTGTATTGCTGTTATTTACTTATGAAATTTTTTGGGGGAATGCTCGGAAGCAAAAGTTATCAATTAATCGAGCTGAGAATTAGTCATTAGTCAATCGTCATTCGTCAATCCAGTTACGGTTACCGGCAATTATCCGTCATTCGCCGATTTATCGTTTTAAAGAAAATCCCGCCTCTATAATTTTGGCACCATTGATTATGAACATGTTCTTAACAAAATGAGATTAAGCAAAAAGCTGTGTGCGATATTGTTAAAAACTTTTCATATCTTGATGGTGCGCCTTTTACCGTTTGTTCAAATTCAAAAATAAAACTAACAAAAAAATAGATCTAAAAACGAATAGATTTTTCTTAATCTTAATCGGATTTATGAATATAGTAAGAAATTACTCCTTTGATTAAGATTACGAGCAAGATAAATTATTAGTATCAGCAAACCAAAATTTACAGTATGGAAACCAAAAACTCAGACCTGTCATCTCTTCGAATAAACCGCACTGAGAAAAATCAAGTTCCCGGTTCAAGAAGAAATTTAATTATCGGAATATCCGTCATTGCAGTAATTGTTCTTGCAATAGCCGGTTATAATTTGCTAGGCTCCATTTTAACTTCCGATGTTGAAGTAAGGCTTGCAGCTGCCTCGCTGCAGACGCCCGCACAGTCGAATGCAATCTTTACTGCAAGCGGGTATGTTGTTGCACAAAGGAAAGCTGCTGTCGCTTCCAAAGGAACCGGTAGGCTTGTTTACCTTGGAGTTGTAGAAGGCGACAAGGTGAGGAAGAATGAAATTATAGCACGGATTGAAGACAGCGATGTTAAAGCCCTACTTGCCGAAGCAAAGGCAAACCTTGAACTGCAGGAGGCTAATTTTGAAGATACTAAAAATACTTACCGGCGTGAGAAAGCCTTGTTCAAAACAGGCTCTGCAACCCAGTCGGAGCTTGATGCGGCGAATGCAAAATATAAGAGTGTTCTTGCTTCGATAGACGTTGCCAAAGCTCAGGTGCAGGCTGCAGAAGTTGCCGTCGAAAATACAATAATTCGCGCGCCGTTTAATGGAACTGTTTTGACAAAGGATGCCGACGTTGGAGAGATAGTGGCGCCTTTAGCGGGGGGAATAAACTCCAGGGGCGCGGTTGTAACAATCGCCGATATGTCTTCACTTCAGGTTGAAGCTGATGTTTCCGAGTCGAATCTTGAAAGGGTTTTTGCAAACCAGGACTGCCAGATAATTCTGGATGCCTATCCGACTCACAGCTATCCCGGTTACGTAGCTAAGATTGTTCCGACTGCAGACAGAACAAAAGCAACTGTTATGGTTAAGATCGGCTTTAGAAAATATGATTCGCGCGTTCTGCCGGAGATGAGCGCAAAAGTACTGTTTATGCCTAAGGGTAAAAATCAATTGGAAAATGATCAGCCACCGGTTCTTGTTGTTCCGGTAACTGCAATAGCAAATAGAAACGACAAGCAGGTAGTCTTCAAAGTAAAGGATGGAAAGGCAATAGAAGTCCAGGTTCAAACGGGTCAGCAATTTGATTCCTATGTGGAAATAAAATCCGGCTTAGCCAACGGCGAAGAGGTAATCAAGAATTTAACGGACAATATTAAAGACGGAACAAAAGTCAAAGTAAAAGATTAATTCATGGAGATAATATGGCAGAGATAATTCAAGTTAAGAATCTGTACAAATCCTACTGGCGAGACAGCATCGAAATTCCGGTGCTGAATAACATAAATCTCAGTATAAATGAAAGCGACTTCATTGCGTTGATGGGACCATCGGGCTCCGGCAAAACAACTTTGCTCAACTTAATTTCAGGAATCGATAAGCCTTCCAAAGGCGAATTGATTGTTAACGGAACAGACATCTCGAAGCTGAGCGAATCCGCACTTGCAAAGTGGCGTTCAAGTAACATAGGGTTTGTCTTCCAGTTTTATAATTTGATTCCCGTCCTTACCGCGTTTGAAAATGTTGAGCTGCCTCTTCTTTTAACTAAGCTTTCAAAAGCAGAAAGACGGCAGCACGTTGAAACTGCGCTTGACATTGTCGGGCTTGGCGACCGCATGGATCATTATCCGAAACAGCTTTCGGGCGGACAGGAGCAGCGTGTTGCAATTGCCCGGGCAATTGTTACCGACCCTA
>JAJYIL010000624.1 GCA_021790055.1 Bacteroidota bacterium | reverse complement strand
TCGGTTAATATCGGAGACCTTGTTGCCAGTTCTCCAGTGATTTTTCAACCAAGTAACGGTGTTAAAGAAATTTTAGTCGGCACTTCTTACGGCAATTTGGAAATATATTCTTTTGGCTCTTTGCCAAATAATAATCCGGCATTAGCATCTGTAGACAGCACCGGGCGCGGATTTATTCAGGTTTCTCAAATTTGTACTGATAATAATTATTATACTTTTGGCGGAAAATTTATAGGTGTTTCTACTGCTAATTATCCCTCAAATGCTCCGACTTATATAATATATGATAATTACGATAAATCATATTACGGGAAGTCAGGCAGCTTAATTCAATTAGCTTTAACAAAGGATGCAAATGCTAATGAAACTGAAATTGCTCTTTTAACAGGAAATGTATTTGATATTGTGAGCAATGGAAAATTGATCCAAGAATTTAAAATTACTTCAACTGATACAATTAAATCTTTTGCACTTGCAGATCTAAAACAAGACGGCGGCAACTACATAGTATTTACAAATGGAAATGAAATAGACGCAGTTAATTTACAAGGTTCAAGCGCTGATAATTTTCCCTTTGCAGATCCTCAAGTAATTGGTTTCACGGGGGCGCCAGTTTGCGCCGATTTTTATGGTGACGGTAAATCTGAGGTTATAGCAACAACAATCGACGGTAGAATTTATGCGATTGACGGAGGGACGGGGAAAGTTGTTCCAGGATTTCCTATCTCGAGCGGTTCCCAATTAACATCGACAGCGGCAATATTTGTAGAGAACGGAAGACTTTCTATTGCTGCAATAAATCAGCAGAATAATTTTGCTGCTTGGAATATAGGCGCTGATGCAGGTAAAATTTTCTGGGCTGAAGAAAATGGAAACAGTTTTAATACATCCTTCACTGGCTTAGCTCAAAATCAAAATTATGTAAACCAATTTTTCCCTTCTAACCGGGCTTATAATTATCCAAATCCCGTATACGGAAATGAAACGAAAATAAGATATTATGTTTCAGAAGACTCCCAAATCGACATTAAGATTTTTGATCTTGCAGGAGACTATGTCGCTGACTTAAAAGGTAATGCACGAGGTGGATTTGATAACGAAACTACCTGGAATGTTAGCAATATTCAAAGCGGAGTTTATCTTGCGCATATTCAAGCAACCGGGGCGAGCGGAAAGACCGAAAGTAACATTATCAAAATTGCTGTAGTTAAGTAAAAATAAAATGCGGATTAAATTTTGATATTATCTATTTCAACAAACAAGATTTTTATTTATGTCTAAAATTCTTTTAGCCGTTGCTGCGTTTTTTCTTATTCAAACCGCAGCCTTTGCACAGTTTACTGATTTTCATCCTGAATTGAAGTGGTACACAATCAAAGGGAAATATTGTGAAGTCCACTTTCACAGCGGTGCCGAAAGAACTGCTCGCGTTGTCGCAAAAATTGCAGATGAAGTAATTCCTGTGTTGGAATCTCTCTATGATTACAAGCCCGGTACAATTCATTATGTCATTAAAGATATAGATGATTACTCCAATGGAGCTACATACTTTTTTGACAACAAAATTGAAATCTGGACAAGTGCATTAGATTTCGATTTACGAGGTGCTCACAACTGGTTAAGAAATGTGATCTCCCACGAGACAACCCACATGGTACAGATTCAATCCGCCCTTAAGATGCCTCGTACGGTTCCTGCATTTTTCTTGCAAGTTCTTAATTATGAAGATGAGCGCCGGCCCGATATTCTGTATGGATACCCTAATGTTATCGTGTCATATCCCCTAGCTGCGATAAATGTCCCTTCATGGTTTGCCGAAGGCACTGCGCAATATATGAGAAAAGAATTTAATTACGACAATTGGGATACGCACCGCGACATGGTTTTGCGCTGCTACGCTTTAAGCAACAGTATGCTTACCTGGCACCAGATGGGCGAGTTTGATAAAACCAGCCTCGGCAATGAATCGGTCTATAATTCAGGCTTTGCTTTAACCAGATATATCTCCCAAAAGTACGGCGAAGACAAGCTTGAAAAGATCAGTCATGCTCTTGGCAAGTGGGATGTGTTTACCATGGGCCAGGCTTTTAAAGATGTTCTCGGCAAGGACGGTAATCAGGTTTACGACGAGTGGCGGGACTTCCTTGTTAAAAGCTATAAAGAAAGAAGCGCCGCAGTCTTATCCAACCTTGTTGAAGGCGATACCGTTACCGGTGTAGGATTCGGAAACTTCTTCCCGTCGTTCTCGCCGGACGGAGCCAAGTTCGCTTATATTTCTAACAAGAACGAAGACTACCTTACGCTTTCCAGTATTTATATCTATGATTTAAAAACAAAGAAGGAAAAAGCAATTGCTTCCGGGGTAAGGTCTACAATTGCCTGGGTGCCCGGGCAGGATAAAGTTATTTATTCCAAAATATCGGACGATAATCCTAACTGGTATAACGTTCACGATCTTTACGTTTATAATCTTAATACTGACAAAGAAACAAGGCTAACGCACGATCTGCGGGCAAATGAGCCTTGTATTTCCGGCGACGGC
>JAJYIL010000623.1 GCA_021790055.1 Bacteroidota bacterium | reverse complement strand
GATCTAAACAAGTTATTTACAAAAAATATTTTAACATCGGCATTGCAGTAGATACTGAGCATGGATTAATTGTTCCGGTTATTAAAAACGTCGATCACAAAAACCTTACAGAGCTTGCAGTCGAAATGAACTCGATTGCGGAGAAAGCAAGAATCAGAAAAATATCGTTGGATGAGCTTCAAGGAGGATGTTTTACAATTACTAATCTTGGCGGAATCGGCGGAACTTCATTTACCCCGATAGTAAACTCTCCTGAAGTAGCAATACTCGGTGTTTCAAGAGGTTCATTTGAACCGGTTTATAGAGAAGCACTTCCCGCCTCGCCGGCAGGCGGGTTCGAGCCACGATTAATGCTTCCGCTTTCGCTTTCTTACGATCACCGAATCATTGACGGCGCCGATGCCGCAAGATTTTTAAGATGGGTTTGCGAAGCCCTTGAACAACCAATAAAAATTTTAATTGAAGGATAAACAAGTTCAAGTGCATGTTTAAGTCTAATTGAATGATTGTGAAATTACGGAGAATAGATTTTAATGAGTAATAAAATAATTGTAATTGGTGCCGGTCCCGGCGGTTATGCGGCTGCTTTTTTTGCTGCTGATCTCGGCATGGAAGTAACATTAATTGATAAAGAAAAAAATCCCGGCGGTGTTTGTTTGTACCGCGGCTGCATTCCTTCAAAGGCACTTTTGCATGTTGCAAAACTTATCTCCGAAGCGGAAGAAGCAAAGAATTGGGGGATAGAATTTTCTAAACCAAAAATTGATTTGACTAAGCTAAGAGATTGGAAAAATAGTGTAGTAGCAAAGCTTACCGGAGGTTTGGGAATTCTTTCCAAACAAAGGAAAATCAATTATATTATCGGCAGTGCAAGGTTCATAAATTCCACAACTTTGAAAGTAGAAAAGTCTGACGGAAGTAGTGAAGAATTAAAATTTGAAAAAGTTATAATTGCCACAGGCTCGGTTATAGCTACTATTCCGGCATTAAACATTAACAGCAAAAGGATTTTGAATTCAACAACAGCACTTGATCTGCCGGAGATCCCAAAAAGTTTATTGGTAATCGGCGGCGGCTATATCGGATTAGAATTAGGTTCGGTTTATAATTCCTTAGGCACTAAAGTTTCTGTGGTCGAAATGACACCGGGAATTTTACCAGGCGCCGATAGAGATTTGGTTTCGTTCCTTTCAAAAAGAATTGAAAGAAAGTTTGAAAAGGTAATGCTTAACTCAAAAGTTCTTGAGTTAAAAGAAGTAAATAACGCCGTCAGCGTTAAAATTCAATCTGCCGACGGGAATATTTCCGAACACCTTTATGATTATGTTCTAATGTCTATCGGAAGGAAGCCTGAGACAAAAGGATTAGGGTTAGAAAATACTAAAGTAACCGTTAATCAGCGCGGTTGGATAATTGTGAACGAACAATTGAGAACAACCGATCCTAACATCTATGCAATCGGGGACATTATCGGGGAGCCAATGCTTGCACACAAAGCCTCTCACGAAGGTCGCGTTGCTGTTGAAGCAATTGCCGGACATAAAGTTGCCTTTGAGCCGAAAGCTATCCCCGCAGTAGTTTTTACAGATCCGGAGATTGCATGGGCAGGTTTAACAGAAAATCAAGCTAAAGAAAAAAATATTAAATATGAGGTGGCTAAGTTTCCTTGGGCTGCTTCCGGACGAGCTACAACGCTTGATAGAAGCGACGGAGTGACAAAATTGCTTATTGATCCTTCAGACCAAAGAATTCTTGGCGTTGGTATTTGTGGTCCCGGCGCCGGAGAGCTTATTGCCGAAGGTGTCTTAGCAATTGAGATGGGAGCGAATGCAACAGATCTAAAATTAACTATCCACCCTCATCCAACTTTATCGGAAACAGTTATGGAAGCTGCGGAAGTATTCTTCGGACAAAGCACTCACATGTATAAGCCAAAGAAATAACTTTTAGACTCTAAAGCTTTTCTATTTCTTCAAAGATATTTTTCATTTGGGTCAAAGGAATTTTGCAATTGAAATTTTGGCAAATGTAAACAGTGGGATTGTCTTTTACCGGTGTTTGATACTTGATAAATGATGAAATCTCTTTTAGATCATTATCGTCATCTGAATTGAGGATAAGAATTTTGTTGGGAAGAAATTTCTTCCTTATCCCGTTAAGAATATCTATTATACCCGAAGAATCCCTTTCTCCAGCGACTACAATTTCATAAGAAGGACCGAATGCAAAATCTAATCCTGCTAATGCCTGCGTAAATGATGCCGGATATTCGTTAATTGAAGTTGAAAAACAGCTAATTATCTTTGAAGCTAACTCATCATACTTGTTATTACCGGTAAATCTTCCAAGTTTCAATAAGCTTAAAACTGAAATAGAATTTCCGGATGGAACTGCTCCGTCATAAATTTCCTTTTGCCGGAGTAATAATTTTTCATTCCCAACACCGGTGAAAAAAAATGCATCCTCTTCTTCATCCCAAAAATTATGGATTAAATATTCCGTAAACTCAATTGCCTTTTTAAGATAATATGTTTTGAATGTTG
>JAJYIL010000622.1 GCA_021790055.1 Bacteroidota bacterium | reverse complement strand
TACAGTAGGCTTGGATGAAGATAAGATAAGAAAATAAGTAAAGTATCAAGAAGACCAAGAGAAGAAAGAAGAGCAACAAGGATTTGATTTTTGAAGCCCCCTATGGGGGCAAACCAAATCCACCTTCTCAGAAGGTGGATTTTTAATACAGGTTGGTGCCCGGTTGAATTGCGCTCTTACTTTATCTGCAAAAGCTTCTCATGCGCTGCATCATTTGGGAATGAGTTCGTTGTCCCATCATCATACCCATTTTTTCTCGAGCTGTCTTCTGCTGTTCAGGTGTTAGTATTTGATAAACATCCATCATGTGGTTTGCTACCGCTAATGAAATAGCATCCCTGTTTTTATTAACCTTTTCAACAGCAGACGTAACTTCAGCCCTGGTCAAATCGTTCTTTAGTCTAAGAGCTTTCAGCTCAAGCCTACTCTTCTGTAAATCTGCCTTTAAATCTATCATTTGTTTCTGGAAACCGATTTTTAGTTCAGCTATCTTTTCCTTCTGCTGTGCGGTCAAATTTAACTTTTTCATTATATTCATCTTTTGGAACATCATGCCGTTAGGACGTTGTTTCCCTCCCATCCTCATTTGTTGTGCATTTGTAAATGCAGCTAAAAGCAACACGAGTGATAATCCAAGCGCAAAAGACAAAACTGTTTTTTTCATTTTTTTCTCCGTTGTAATATTCTGTTAGTTTTGAAGTTTTGACAACCGTATAGTAATTTTGGTTTAATGGAAAATAATTAAACCGTAATGCAGTAGAATATGTCAAAAAGTGCAAAGACTTATAGAAGATGACTGACGAAGCGAGCGATTTTGATCTTGTACATAAATTTGTAGAAGGAGATGAGAGTTCTTTTAATAGGATCGTGATTAGGTATCAACAAAAGATATACTGGCATGCGCGACGAATGACCGGTAACCACCTGGATGCAGATGAAATCGTTCAGGAAGTTCTGATGGTTTTGTATGAAAAGCTTAAGGATTTCAAATTTCAATCTTCACTTTACACATGGATTTACAGGATAACAACAACGCGAAGCATTAACTATCTGAGAAGAAGAAATCTTAGGCATGTATTTTCTTTTGAAGATAAAGGCGGAAGATTAATTAAAAGTAAAGAAGATATAGTTTCCAATATTGAGTCAAAGGAAAAATTGGAGAAACTTGAGTTTGTGCTGAAAAAGATTCCGCCTAAGCAAAGAGAAGTATTTATTTTAAGAAATTTTGAAGACCTTAGTTATGAGGAAATTTCCGAAATAACAGGCAAGAGCGTGGGAGGTTTGAAAGCAAATTATTTCCATGCTTTTAAAAAAATTATGGAGCTAATGAAGGAAAATGAAACCTGAAGATAAAATCATTCTTTACCTGGACAACCAGATGAATGAAGAGGAGAGAGCATCGTTCCAAAAGGAACTTGAAGGCTCTCCGAAGTTGAAAGCGGAACTTGAAAATTATAATAAGCTCTTCGGAGAAATCGACTCAGTAAAAAATGTTACTGTCGATAAGGAATATTTTGCGGAGATGATACCGAAATTTCACGGCAGGCTTGAGCTGAAAAGAAGGATGAGATTCATACCGAGACTTGCTTTGGGAATGACTACCGTTGCCGTAGCTTTCGTTATTTTGTTCTTTACCTTGAATAAGACTGCAAACAAAAAAGAGGTTGTTCAAAACAATATAGGCGTGAAGACATCAAATAATGAAGGATCAACGGATTTGAATATATTGTCGGATCAATATAATCTTGGCGCATTAACTCCGGCTGAGATTGCTTATTCAAATACGGTGCTCGATTCACTTCTTTACAAAGAACTAAATCTATCGCCGCAGAGCCTGAGCGACTATACGCTTGATAACAGCCGGGAGTTTAACAACATTGTCCAGGGAATAAATCAAAAGGAAGCTGATGAAATTTACAACCAGCTTTTGCATAAGAAAATTTTCTAAAGTGATTAAGATGAAAAAAATAATTTTCCTTTTACTTATTTCAGTTCTTTTTACTGCCGGTTTGAAAGCTCAAGTAATGATTTTCCACGGGCAGGGTCGAGGCCCGCTCAAGAAGATTGAGGAACTTGAAAGAGTAAAGTTGATTGAAGCGCTTAATATGGATGAGCAAACAACGCTAAAATTCTTTGCACGGAGAAATGAATATAGACATAAGCAAATAGGGCTTTTTCAAAAGTCAAATGAATTACTCGGCGACCTTGACAAAGAAGTAAACAAGGAGAAGACCGACGGCGGCGAAATCAAAAAGCTTATTCAAGAATATCTGAATATTGAGGATAAAATTTCAGACAATAGAGATAATTTTGTAAAATCACTTAATAATATCCTTTCACCGGAACAGATAGGAAAGTATCTTGTCTTCGAAAGAAAATTCAGAGACGAGATTAGAGATGTAATCTTTCGGGAAAGAAGAAGAGGTAAATGGTGAAAATTGATTTATGCGCCGTATAATCCAAAATCATAACTTTTAGTTTCTGCTTAGCGCAAAGAACAAAGCGCAGAGCGGCGCTTTGTTCTGTTTCCCATATGCCTTTCC
>JAJYIL010000621.1 GCA_021790055.1 Bacteroidota bacterium | reverse complement strand
TTGCAGATGCTGTAATTCCCGGTGGCTTCGATACGCTGCGATGAATCGAGATTGCTCAGCCACCTTGCTTACTATAATAAAGGTCATCGAGTAGCTCCAAGTTTACGAGGAATGTATCGAGATGACCGGCAGCAACTGATAATATTATAAATGACTTATTTTAAAAGCCTGTTCCAGTCCTGCTTTCGAGCCCACTTGTCAAATGAATGCCAGCCGACTTGCGGAAATTCCTCACGCAGCCGGAGTGTATCAACATTATAACCAGTATTTATTATCCACTTCATCATTAAATACATATCTTCGCCTCTGGATTTTAAAGCATCAACCGGGAAGCCTTCATAATGTATTTGCTTGCATGTTACTTTCGATAAAATATCTGCTTCATTTAGCCAGGTTAAAGAATCGCCTGCAACCTCGTACCTTTTGTATAATCATTCCGGGCCAAGTGAAATCATTTCTGCTACGAAAGATCCAATATCTTCAACTGCAATTTGCTGGAACTTGCGGTCAGGAGGTAAAGCGATAGAGACTTTTTCTCTCCTCAAATTCGGCAGCATCCTCGGTGCAAATAAGTTTT
Source organism: Bacteroidota bacterium (assembly GCA_021790055.1). Lineage (GTDB taxonomy): Bacteria > Bacteroidota > Ignavibacteria > Ignavibacteriales > Ignavibacteriaceae > FEN-1297. Next base: position 1,979 of record JAJYIL010000621.1, on the reverse strand, counting down.
CCATGAATGCTACGGGTGCAATAAAAGAAATACCTTATCCCTGCGCTTCCTCAAAGCGTAAATCCTCCGGCTGATAGGCTGTAAATCCTAATATTATTGTTGTACAAGTTCAACCCTTCTGTTTTTTGTTCTTCCTTCTTTTGTGGCGTTGGATGCAGCCGGGCAATAAAGACCTACGCATGGAGACTTCAGTAATTTATCCCGCGATTTATTAAAGTCTTTACAACGGCGGCAGAACGGTCGGCAGATAATTTAAGATTGGTATCAAGCTTTCCGACATTGTCCGTATGCCCGACTCCGTAAAGCGTAAGAGCTGGATTCTGGTTTAGAAGCTTTGTAATCTCATTAAGTGCCGTCTTCAATTCCGGTTTAATATTGGACTTATTGATATCAGCCTGCCGGATATTTCGCGAATCGATTTGTGTAAAGCGATAAAGTCTCAATATCCTCATATTAAAATTTTGGCTCTTACAACCTTTAACGAGCAGTCAGTAGTTGTTAAGGTAATGAAGAACGGAGCAGACGGTTACGTACTCAAGAATGCCAATACTTCTGAAATAATAGAAGCAATAGAAGAGGTAAATAATGGGGGAACTTATCTTTGTGATGCTGCTAAAGAGTTGTTGAAGGAAGAGAGTCATAATCAATTGCTGTTAACTAACCGCGAAAAGGAAGCGTTAAAGCTTATTGCCGACGGCTTTACCAACCTTCAGAAAGCAAAATTAAAACACATCTCATATTTACCGCTCTGCTCTTTGCACTGTGCTCTATACATCTATTGCCGTTCTGCAAAATTAGGGTACAATTTTTACTAAGACTAAGGATATGTTGGGTAAGAAAAACTTATCCTTTTGTGGGGCAAAAATAGTGCAGAAACCTACGCTATTTCGTATGGTTTGGTTAGACTCGAATTAAATAAATAAGTTCAATATTATGAAGAACAAAAAGTACTATTTGACGATGTCTTATATGCACTAATAAATATTAGTCTAATACTTTCAGAGATTAAAATTCCAATGCACAACAAAGTGGTGCAATACAAATAGAGGCTGACCAAAAAGCAAAACATTACATCGTAGCATAGACTTTAGTCTGTGAAAATAAAGCATAAATGCATTTATAAAAACAACAGATTAATTCGCCGCCACGAACTGTTCTACATTTTGGTCGACAGTGTAATGAGCTACCAATAGAAAAACCTGGTCAATAGACTTTTTTTATAAAATAATATTTGATTTCATAATTATAAATTAATCAAGTCCTTAATAATTAATAGGTGCATAAATTTTTTCTTAATTCCCGGTTTTTAATATTTCAACCGTTCAATAATCCGGATCCTTTAAATTAAATAAAGAAACACTTTAAAAACTATCACCATATTATTAAAATATCTGAAATCAGTACGGTCAATATTTAGGCTCAATAGTATTTATGAAATTCTAATAAAAAGTATTTAACTAAGGCATTCTTTCCTTTTTTAGCATTATTAATCCACTAGCGCCCCAAAGTATTAAAAAAAGTGGAAATAAGATTATACCCCAAATTTCATTCAGAAAGTATCCTATTGGTTTTAAATTTCGCGTCATAAAAAGAATTGAAAGTGAAATAATGAAGAAAAAGGCTGATACGCTAATTGTTTTAAATATTAGATATTTCTCCTCGTTGTTAAATTTCCTTTTCTGCTTGTTCTTAATTTTACTTCTATAATCGAAGTACTGGACAATCATAAGAAGAGGCGGTAAAAAAGTATAAAGACGCCTAGTATTAATTTGATAGTAATCAAAAATGAAAAAGAAAATTCCCAGAATAAAAATAAAGACAAAAAAACTTTTATTAACTTTTATATATGAATCAGAGTAAAATAAATCAATATAAAGAATATAAAAAAGAATTAGATAAATCATTGAGCTTTTCTTTAAGTCTAGGAGAGCATAGAAATCAATTAGTTCATTCTTCTTATTTTAAACAAGAAAAAAAAT
>JAJYIL010000620.1 GCA_021790055.1 Bacteroidota bacterium | reverse complement strand
ATCCTCATAGTGTCAAGTATGTAATTCAGTTGTAAGCCAACTATTGTTGGCTTACATATTTCGATTTTAAAAAAAGGTTAGTGTCTTTAGTAAAAGGTATAAGGAATTATATATTATTTTTAAACCTTATACCTAAGGAATAGAATCCGCTTACAGGGTAGATGTTTTTACGGCTTGAACATTTTGCCCTTCATATTTACTTGGGCACTTTGTTAAAATGTTGCTTGCCTGGAAACTGCCGTCTTTATATTCGCCAGTTACTACAATGCTTTGTGCTGATGCAAAATTATTCGGCATGGAGCCGTTGTAAATAACCTTCATTTGATGTCCTTGGGCATCTTCCATGTAAAATGAGAAGATCCTGTTCTGTGTATCTAAGACATAGCTTTTATCTTTTACCCAGCTTCCGGTTGCTTTTACTACTTTTTCTTCTTTCATAACCTTAGCAAAATCACTTTCATACTTGATGTTGCTTTGGGTAAAAAGATAAGCCATGAATCCTAAAAACACGACAATTATTAGTCCGCCGAATAGATATTTATTTTTCATTTTTGTCTCCGTTCATTTCTTTTTCAACACTCTTTAGTCTCTTATCTAAATTGAACAGGTAAAGAAAAATTCCTGTCCAAACGATAAGAACGATAATCATTACTATGTAAATTGCATTTTTGTTTAGAAAGTCAAATAGTCCTTCCAAGTTTACTCCATTATGGCAGCGCCATTACTATGTGATAGATTGTTTATTTAATTTTTCTTTTAATAAAATTGATTTATAGCCGAGGTTCCACATCCAGAAGTAGAGGATAGTAAAACCAATAAGGGATAAAAAGAAAACCAGCAGCATATTACCGTTCATCTTAAAATCTATTACCGGGCTTGAGCTTGCTACTACTTTTCCGTTTACAACTTCTTCAGAGCCCGGATGTAAACCAAGCATTATCCTCGGCATTATAAAAACAAAGAATGGAACTGTAAGAAATGCGATGATTGAATATACCGCCGATAAAGTAGCGCGTTTCTCTTCAGATTCAATTGAAGACCGAAGTGCAAACCAGGCACCATAAATTAAAAGTAAAGCAAAGATGCTTGTCTGGCGCGGGTCCCAGCTCCAGAATGAACCCCAGGCAAATTTTGCCCATACCGCACCGGTTACCGTTGCAAGTATGCAGAAAATTATTCCAAGCTGCGAGGCAGCATAGGATTTTGCATCGTCGTCAAGGTTCTTCTTCCTTAAATATTGAATACTGTATATTGTAGACATTAAGAATGCAACAACCGACAGCCATGCTGTTGGTACATGAAAGAAAATAATCTTAGCATTTTCTTTTAAGCCCGGTATAAGAGGAAATTCATACCAGGCATGCGGCACCGGAACAATCGGGAATGCGATTCCTGCAACAGATACAAAAGCTAATATTAAGAATAAAGATATTTTCCAGACCATAATTAATTACCTGATTTTCAATTTAAAAAATAACTAATCCTTCCATACAAAATCGAATAGTAAGTAGGAGCCTGTGAGCATTATGACATCGTAGCAGAAGACAAGTGCAAGCTCAAACTTAGCATCCGCAAAACTTGAGCCTTGATTAGCGTACAAAGTTAATTGAACCGAAGTCAAAATTAAAGGTAATAAAATCGGAAACGATAACACCGGATAAAGGGTTCCTTTAGCTCCGGCTTTTGAAATTATTGCTGCGATAATTGTTGAAGCAACTGCTAAGCCGATGTTGCCGAGAATAAAAGATACTGCAAACAATGCAAAGTTCCGTATAATAAACGCATCGAACAATGCAGTATATAAAACTGCGATGATAATATTCATGCAGAAGACTAAGATTAAATTGAAGAGCAGCTTGCCCGAAAATATTGTTGAGGGTGCTGCAATTAAATGTAGCAGCAAACTTGTTCCTCTTTCTTCTTCGGATACAAAAGCTCTTGCCAAACCGGACATTGCCGAAAAGAAAATTACGACCCAGAACAAACCACCTGTTAAGCTTTGAGTTATTTTTTCGTTGCCGATGGAAAATAAAATTACGCTGATTGCAACAATAATGAACATTGCGAGGGAGTTAACGGCATACCTTGTCCTTAACTCGGAATGAAAATCTTTTCGGTATAGTGCGTAAGTTTTTCCTACCATCGGGCTCTCAAAATTAGGAATCCAGATTTTTTATTATAAGTAAAATAATCAGCTTTATTATATGCCGAGCAATAACAAGTCTTAAATTAAAGAATCATGCGACAAAAATAGATGACTTATTAGTCAAAAACCAACCGCTTAGGCTTATAATGTGTTAAAATAGCAATAAGTATGCCGCCTATCCTCAATATCTTTTGCTTTTATACTCATCAAATTAGCTAAGACGATATTATTGAGTACAAAAAAGTAATTTATATTCCTAAAAACCCAAATGATATACGTTTAAACGTAATTGATATCCGTAAAAACGTAATTGATATCCCTGAAAACCTAATTGATATAGGTTAAAACGTAATTGAATTCGGTTTAAACCTAATTCATATTGGTAAAAGACTAATTGAATTCGTTCTGAACG
>JAJYIL010000027.1 GCA_021790055.1 Bacteroidota bacterium | reverse complement strand
TACCGCAGAATGTTGCAGCATCTGTAACATACCTGCCGGATGCTAATTTTATGAGTATGGGTGGAGTAAGCTTACTTAGCTCACATTACAAGGAGTTCGATAGGCTAATTAGAGGCGATTTCAAAGTTCCTTTAACTGTAGGTTCAAACATTTCAGGCTTCATAAAATTCGGCGGCGAATATAGACGGGACAATCATACTAACAATCAGCATACACCGTATGCAAGCATAGACAGCAGCAACTCAATTCAGCGCCTTATGCTGGCAGACATCCGTGCTCAGGGATATAACGTTATGCTTAATCCAAACGGAAGAGTGCCTGCAACTCAATTCTCGTCCGGGGATAACTCTCTCTATGGCAGTTTCCTCAATGATCAATTCGGCAGAATGTTTTGGGTGCTTGATCCAACTATATTGAATAAGATCACTAACTATATTCAAAGTGTACCCGAGCTCAATGCGGTTAATAATCAAGGTGGAGCCGTTAACCCGGGCGGGTGGTTCGATGGTTTATTCCAAGAGCTACCGAATAATTATATGTATTATGAAAACTATTCAGCCTTCTATGCGATGTCGGAGCTTGATCTTGGTCCTAACATAATGATAGTTGGTGGTGTTCGCTTCGAGCATGTAACATCCGATTTTACTGCATACAACCTGCGGGACAGTAGAAACCCTGCAACACAACCGGCATTCGCACAAGAGGTTACAGTACATCCAAGTAACAAGTTCTGGCTTCCTATGGTTCAGGCAAAATATGACCCAGTTAATTGGATAGACATCCGTTATTCATATACGCAAACACTTGCACGACCGGATTATTCCGAGCTCTCACCTCATTATAACATAGGCTACGGCGGTGGACCGGTATGGTCCGGTAATCCTGATCTAAAGCCAGCACAAGCTTATAATCATGATTTGGAATTTAGCTTCCATTCTAACGACCTGGGATTATTGACTATTGGAGGCTTTTATAAGGAAATAAAAAATTTCACCTATCCAACCTCATATAATTTATATAATCCAGGACCTGGCATAATAATTCCGCCAGGCCTTGATTCAGTCGGTTCTTTTAACAGTCTCGGCAGTCCGCCTACTCCCGGCACTACTTTGTTTACGTATGTAAACAACCGTTACATCGCTTACGTTAAAGGTATTGAGACTGATTTCCAAACAAGATTATGGTATTTGCCACGCCCATTCGACGGTATATTATTAGGTATTAATTATACACACATTTGGTCGCAGACAGATTATCCTCTGACAAACTTGATAACTTCAGGCAGACCACCACATCAAACATATAGACTAATAGACAGTACGCGTACCGGAAGATTGCTGTACCAACCGGATGATATATTGAATGCGTATATAGGCTATGATTACGAAGGCTTTTCTGCGCGCATTTCATGCGTATTCCAGGGAAATTCTGTAAGCTACATCGGAAACTTTCCGGAGCAGGACGGCTTCACAGAAAATTATTTCCGGATCGATTTCTCTGCTAGACAAATGTTGCCCTGGAAAGGCTTGCAAATATACATTGATGCAAACAATCTTAATAATGAAAATAATGTATCTGCGCAAAGCACTATCGGAGGTTTTACTTCAGAGCAAAATTATGGTCTAACTGCGGATCTTGGGATTAGATTAACACTTTAACAACAAATTCTTGAAGAGATCTTATGTATTTCAAAATAACAATAAGGAGGCACTAAATGAAAAATTTTTTTCTATCAATGTTTTTTATTGCGGCATTGTTGTCAGTTTCGCTTTACGCAGCTGATACAGTATACGTACCCAGTGATAATCCACCACAGGAAGGAAATCTTAATAATGCAGTACAGACTGCAATTACCTCCGGCACTTTATCCAGTACAATTTTTAAGCTGGATGCCGGCGGTTACTATGTACTCACTGCAACTATAATCGTTCCTGCGGGGCAGCACCTTACGGTTGTTGCGCCTGAACCAACATCAACCACAGCTCCGCCACAGATTGTATGGACTACCTCAGGCTCTCCTGATGAAACATATAATTTCAACTGCTACGGAGATATTACTCTAAAGCATATTTGGTTGATGTATGCAAGCGCAAGCGGCGACCAAGCTACATCGGAGCTTGCAATACAGGAGGATTCCGCTTCGGTAGATGGGCAAGAACATGCTTACTTTGAAGATGTCATTTTCGATTATAGCAGCAACGGCACCGGCGGGTGCGTCACTGTTGATTGTAAGAATTTCAACGGTCAATTTATAAATTGTTATTTCAAGAATGATGTCAATTCACACCTTCGCTATTATGGAAGAGCAGTTTCTTTTGATTACAATACAACCGGCTATCATATAGACAGCGTACAATTTGAGAACTGCACCTTTGCAAATATGGGATATGTTTATATGCAAGAAGGTGGTGAATACGGTGATTATATCAAATTTAATCATTGTACATTCCTGGATATTGTCATGTTTCCTTTGGAATCAAGTTGGTGGCATGATCTTATAGTAACGAATAGCATTTTCCAAAATTGCTGGATGTTCGGAAGTATCCCTGCAAACGACACAAGCGGCGCCAACGGCGGTATCTTTGCCATCGATAGTGTAAAGAACTTTGGATTCAGCGTACCTTTCACCGATCAGCAAAGGCACATCCTGTTTGCACACAGCAGCTATAATTTGGATCCTTGGCTTGTTGATTGGATGAAAAATTGCCCGAACAGCAAATCACTTCACCAACAAAGGCTTGATGATGAGATACCGGTTCCACAGCCTTTTATGAATGCCCGCTCATGGTATTTCCTCGATTCGCTTAATACCGACGGGACAAAGATTTTTCCATATATCAACGGATTTGCCTTTGATACAACCAACAATCCGCTTTTTACTGCTCCTCCGACTGATATCGGGAAGATTCAAATCTTCTTGAATAAAAAATGGAGCGATAACACTGACACTAACTGGTCATGGAGGCCCGAGAATGATATAAATGCAGTTTGGCCTTTACAGGAAAACCTTGCTTACCAAAATACAGCTATGCAAACTGAAGCAATGGGAGGGTTCCCGTTAGGCGATCTATATCATTGGTGGCCAAGTCAATACACTGCATGGAAAGCTCAATCGGCAGCAGAAGATGCACAGCTTACAAACTGGCTGATGAAAGGCCTTGTAACCGGCGTGAAAGAACTTTCTAACGGATTGCCTTCAAAGTTTGAGCTCGCGCAGAACTACCCCAACCCGTTTAACCCGGCAACTAATATAGAGTATGCCGTACCCAAGAGCGGATATGTATCTCTTAAAGTTTATAATATCCTGGGACAGGAAGTTGCTACGCTGTTCCAGGGATACCGGAGTGCTGGCACTTATAATATTAGCTTCAATGCTTCATCATTAGCAAGCGGGATTTATTTATACCAATTGCGTGCCGGTAATGTTATGCTTACAAAGAAATTGGTTCTTATGAAATAAAAAATGAGTCGAATCTAAAAAGACTGAGTTTATAAAACTTAGTTTCAGTATAATATAAGATTAATGGATTACTTTTTATAAACTAGTCTTTTTAGTGGAGGCTTCCATTTCTTAAATACAATGTTCTAATTAATCATTTAAGGAGGAAAGATGAAAAGAATTACATATTCAATTCTTTTTAGTTTGTTCTTATTCTTTGCATGGATTAACATTACCCGTGCTCAGAATCTTATCCAGAATTTTGAAAGCTATAATATAGGTGATACTTTCACTACTATTGGCTGGAGTCCAACAGATATTCAGTCGGTAGTTGCAAGTGATCCGCTTGTAGCTGGAAATAAAGTTCTGAAAAACACAGTTCATAATTTTAATGCGGCGCCAGTACTTATGTTTGTCCTGCCTTCGGGAAAAACATTAGCTGATTATGATTCTCTGACTTTTGATGGTTACTTCCAAAAGGGAGACGTAGGTTACAAATACATTATAGTTGAAGCTTATCAAACAAAGCCAACCGGTCATTTCCTTGACGCTGATACCCTTGGCTCCTACAATAGGGCAAAGGGCGCTTCAACGGCATGGGAAAGAATAAGTATGAGTCTAAAACATAATTTGACATATACTGATACTGTTTATATTGCCCTGGGTATAAATTGTTCCGGAACATCCGGCGGTGATACTACCACATGGTTTGCTGATAATGTTACACTTGTAGCTCATGCTTCAGCAACGACTGACACAACTCTCGTTTCTCAGTGGGGTATTGCATCATATCACGGTAGCGGATTTCACTTGAATGTAAACGCAACTGGAGATAGTGCTAATTTTTTTGGGACTAATCTTAATGGTTGGGAAAGCATTCGCGGTGCTTTTAATAGCCCCATTGTTGGCAATACAAGTACAAATGGCGCAATTGTCGTTACAGGAAAAATGACTTTTGTAGGCGAAGGACCGGATACCTGGAGCGCTATCCGTTACGGCGTTTTTAATAACCTTGTTCCCGGAACGCTTTCTTACCAGGGCACTGACTCGATAGCATGGGTTGGAAATGGTCCGAATTCTTACGGTTACATGTTTACACCACAAAGCGGTACCACGTATGTCGGAAATATTCCATCCGGTACGAATGCATCCCAGGGAATAACACTTGGCGGCAGCTGGTTAAGCACTTACGGTGGAGCTGTAGGATTCGGCGGACTTATTCAGCAAGCTCCTGCAAGAGCTGTTATGAATCCTGGTACTTATGATTTCGCATTTTCGTTTCATCCTCTCTCCGACGGAACAAAGAGGGTTAATTTTTATTTAATTAAAGAAGGAACTCCTACTGCATACTGGTACGGCGGAAGTTACGTTGTTCAAGATTCCGGTTCGATGATGAGCACCGATACTTTAAATGCAGTTTGCATTGGACTTGAGAAGCTTTCTAATATGACAAGCATGGCAGTATCTGATGTCCATGTTTCATTAGGTTCAGATATTACAATACCACCGGCACCATTCCAGGCATTCTATCTTGATCAGTGGGGAATGTTTGGCAGAACCGGCGGATGGCATTTTGTTGTAGATCCGGATACTATAATTGGTAATGCTGGCATAGCCGGAACTACCGGACCGACAGGCAATTGGGCAACTATTCGCGGCGGTTTCACTATACCGGTTACTGCTACACAGTCCAAAGCGATTATTGTTTCAGGCGATATTACATTTGTAGGCAACGGTCCTGTAACATGGAGCGGTATTCGTTATGGTTTATTTAATATTCTCGATAGCACAAGCTCTGTTCAATATGTTTATAGTGACTCAGCAAACTGGGGAACTATAGCAAATAAAGGTACCGACTCTGTTAAATTTGTAGCCGGTTCAGAAAATGCCCGCGGCTATATGTTTACACCTCAAAGCGCGACAACTTACACCGGTAATTTGCCAAGCTTCTCAAATGGCGGCGCTTCGCAAGGTGTTACTAAAGGCGGAAGCTGGATTAGTACCTACGGCGGCGCTAATGGATTTGGCGGTTTAGTTGCACAAGCGCCGGCACGTGCTGTTTTTGGTCCCGGTACTTATAAATGGGCAATATCAGTACAGCCCCAGGCTGACGGCAGCAATGAGGTAAGGTTCTATATGTATAGAGATAGTTCCGTTGTCACTTATTTTTACGGTGGAATATTGAAAGATACTTCCCGTACGACGGATACATTTAATTCGGTGTGCTTTGGACTGGATCCTAATTACACGGCAGCTAATGCGGTAACTAACCCAATTACCGGAATGTACTTAACAAATGTAAAAGTTGACTTAGGTAATCCGGTTAATGTTCCTTCTCCACCGTGGCAGAATTTCTATGTTAGTGATTGGGGATTCTATCAAGGTCAGACAGGCGGGTGGCAGTTTATACCCGGCGACTTAATCGGCAACGCAGGCATTGGCGGTTCCGAACCTAACACAGACTGGGCAGCAATTCGCGGCGATATTACCGGAGCTGTACCTCGAAACGGCGTTGACTCTGCGCTTGTAATAACCGGAGACCTCGAACTTGACGGTGGCGGTTTCGAGATTGCGGGCAGCCTGCACTTCGGTTTGTTTAACAATGCTAATCCTGGTAAACTAATTGTAATTTCAGATACGGTAAATGGCGTCGTTTACGATTCTACACACTGGTCAGGATCCAACGCTAATGAGTCAGGTTATCTTTTCATTCCTCAAAGCGGAACTAACCCGCTCGTTAACTGGGGCTCAACACCCGGTACCTGGGGCAGTGTTGTTAATGGTCCCTGGGATGGTACCGGCACCGGTTATGTCTTAGGTTCAGATTCTCCAGTACCTGCAAATGCAAAAGGAACTTCCGGTTCTTATAGCTTTACAATATCTGTTGCACCCACGGGTAACGGTTCTCAGATAATTGCCTACGACTTGAAGAAATCGGATAATTCTTATGAGGTTTCGGGCTCGGCTATTGATAGTCATAATCCGTTACCGGCTACATCATTTAACGGTATTGTCTTTTCACTTGGTCCGGGTGTAACGACTACTGCATTAAAGCTGACAAACGTACAGGTAACTTTAGGCAAACCGCTTGTTGGTGTTACTGCTGTTGATAATCAACCAAATTCAGGATTACCTATAAGCTATTCCTTGAGTCAGAATTATCCTAACCCGTTCAACCCGACAACAACTATAAACTTTGCGTTGCCGAAGAGCGGTAATGTATCGTTGGTTGTTTACGATATCCTGGGCAGGGAAGTTGCTCATCTTGTAAATGGAGAAATGCAAGCCGGATATCATAGTGTTGAGTTTAACGCCAACAATCTTGCCTCGGGAATTTATTTCTATAGGCTTAAGGCAGGCAATTTTGTTAACGTCAAAAAGCTTATGTTGCTTAAATAACATCCTCTAAATGTAATGTTGTTAGCGGTCCCGATGAAAATCGGGACTGTTTTTTTATCGAATTATATTCATATATTTTTCTTTCATCAAGGGTAATTTTGAAAAAATCTATACTTCATCTTGTCTGCAATTCTTTGAAATGCTCTTTTTATATTTCAATAATTTTATCAATTTCACTTTCGTTAAAAGTATTTGCCCAGGCGGATTCAATCCAAACTAACGTGCCATCTCTTAAAAATGTCTATGCACATGATTTTTATGTGGGATGTATTTTATCCTACGCGCATATTGGATTTCCTACTGATCCCGCAATACCGGGGCAATCGTCAGTTGTAGATCCTAACGGCGGATATTTAGTAAAATTTCACATGAACTCGATGAGCCCCGGTAACTGGATGAAGCCTGCTTACATTGTTAATATTGCCGGCAGCGCATCGGCTTATGCTGCAGCATCAACTCAGGCTGAGAAGGATTCTATAGATGTACATCCGATAATCGTGTTCAATGGGAATATAATTGCGCAGCTTAATTGGGCAAAGAGGCAGGGCTTTACGTTCCGCGGTCATACTTTGGTATGGCACAATCAAACGCCGGGCACTGCATTCTTCCGGTCAGGATATACGACAACCGGCGCGCGTCTTACCAAAGACAAAATGAAGGAACGCTTAGAAAACTATATCGAAGAAGTAATGCGTATTTTACACGAAGGCTGGCCCGGACTGCTCTCTGCTTATGATGTAGTGAATGAAGCTATAGACGACAACACCGGCGCAGTTCGCACTACCGGAAATGAATGGTACACAACGTTCGGCGATTCATCTTACATAATGGATGCTTTTGAATTCGCACGCAAGTACACGCAATTATACGGTGAAAATCAGATTAAGCTTTATTACAATGATTATAACACCGAGAACCCGGTAAAAGCCGACGGAATCGTAAGACTACTTACACCTATCTATCAAGCCGGTTATCTTGACGGCATAGGCATGCAGGAACATAACAGCCTTACAACTCCTACTGCACAGGCTTTTATTGATTCTTACAATAAATTTTATCCTATTTGTAATGAAATGGCTGTTACCGAATTGGATGTAACAACAGGAAGTGCAAATCCTTCTTCGGCTGTTCTTGCCCAGCAGGCAAATCAATACGGGCAATTATTTAAATGCTTTGTAGAGCGAAGCTACTTTTCAGGTCGCGGTAAAATTATTAATGTAACCAAGGACGGCTTGAACGATGCCTGGACTTTTAAGACCAATCAATCTTCCTCTTTGTGGGATTCAAAAGATCAATGCAAGCCTGCATTTTATGCCGCGGCAAATGTAGGTATAGATTATAACACCCTGGATTCTTTAATCAGTTATTCGGATACATTAAAAGAGAGCGACTATACCTCAGCCTCATGGTTGGATTTTACAACAGCTTTAACTTCTGCAAAGAATGCAATGAGCCAGGAATATTCTGTGTCGGTTTCTGCTTCTGATGCATTAGGCGGGGCAATGGATACTCTGGAATCTGCACTTAGTTCTCTGGTTAAAACTGCAACCGCGATAAACTCTTCGGATGTTCAAGAGCCGACAGCATTTTACTTAAGTCAGAATTTTCCTAATCCTTTTAATCCATCCACATCAATCAGCTATCAGCTTCCGGTAGCCAGCCATGTAATCTTAAAGATATACGATGTTCTCGGAAGGGAAGTCGCTACTTTGGTAAATGGAATAAAGCCTGCCGGAAAATATTCCATAGTGTTTGACGGCTCAAAATTATCAAGCGGAATTTATATTTATCGCATAGCGATCCATTCGGACAGGCTGGCAGCGGATTCTTTTATCAGCACTAAAAAGATGATCATCTTAAAATAGTACTCTCATCCTGGCGGCTGTCCAAAGAGCAGTAAAGACTTGTCTTCCGCCTGGCTGTTTAGTAACCTGTGCCACGATGATTTAAAATTAGGCAATTAATTATTAAGCTTGCACTTTTAATTATCTTAATCGCATTAATATGTTAAGCGCAAGATTAAGTACATGAGTAAAATTAAAATTATAATTTCGATGGACATGTAACACAAGCGAAATATTTACTTAAAGGAAAAATGATAAAATGAAAGTCTTATTTTTTTTATTAGGGGTTCTGGTAAGTTTTGCTGAAGCTCAGACATTTAAAGTAACCGGAACCGTATCAACTTCGACCGGGCCGGTTAAAGATGCACTTATTGTTTTTGTAAATAATCAAGATACATCCCAGGCATTTTCTGCAGTAACAGATACAAATGGCTATTATCAATTGGATCTCATTACTTCGGTTACTTCAAGCGGCGAGGCTCTTCCTTCTAAATTTGAACTTGGGCAGAATTATCCGAATCCGTTTTCTTCGGCAACCGATATTCCATACAAACTTAAGTCTCAATCTGACGTCAGGGTTACGATATATGATATACTCGGCAGAGAAGTGAGAGAATTTTCCGTTGGCGCGCAAACGCCCGGAATTCATAGTATAACTTGGAACGGCAGAAATAACTTTGGCGTTAAGGTTGCTACAGGAATTTATTTCTACAGGCTTCAGGTAAACGGCGAATCAATGGTAAAGAAAATGGTATTTGATGAAGGAGAAAAAAATATATTACTGCCTTCACCGGCAACTTTTCTTTCGATGAACCCAGGTGTTAAAAAAAAAGCAGCTATAGAACTTCAAAGCGGTATTTATTCGGTACAGGTAAATGATGAAGCGAGCACTTATCCAAAAATTCTACCGCAGAACTTTTATAATATTGAAATCCAGGGCGATACCACTCTTAATTTTTCAGTCAGCACTCCGATTCAAGATGTAGTATATTTGGATAGTACCCAGCAAATAATCAGAGGATTCGGTGCGGCAAATATTGTACAATGGAGACCCGATATGACCCCGGCAGAAATACAAACTGCATTTGGAAATGGTCCCGGTCAATTAGGATTTACTATACTGCGCTTAAGAATTCCGCCGGATTCAACATCGTTCAGGTTAAACGTTCCTACTGCGAAAGCAGCTTATTCTCTGGGAGCTAAAATTATAGCAACGCCGTGGACTGCTCCGGCATGGATGAAAAGCAATAACAGCACTATCGGCGGAACACTTGATACAAGCGCTTACACGGCTTATGCGGCGCATTTAAAAGCATTTGCAGACACTATGTCGAATAACGGTGTTCCTTTATATGCAGTCTCTGTTCAGAATGAACCGGACGCACATGTAGGGTATGAATCGTGTTTCTGGAATGCAACACAATTCCTAAACTTTATGAAATACAATGCACCGGAAGTTGGAGTTCCTGTTTTCATGCCTGAATCTGAAAGCTTTGTCCACCAATTATCGGACTCAACGCTGAATGATCCTATCGCGGTATCTCATGTAGCATTCGTGGGAGGTCATTTGTACGGAGTAAGCCCTTCCTCTTATCCGCTTGCTCTTTCAAAAGGAAAGGAACTTTGGATGACGGAACACCTTACCACTACTACCGATTCGTCAAACGGCTGGTCTACAAATCCCGTATATGAATGGCCGGCTGCTCTGCCAGTTGCAAAGGAAATAAATGATTGTATGAATGCCAATATGAGCGCTTACGTTTGGTGGTACATAATTAGGTTTTACGGACCGATTGATGAGAATGGAAATATAACAAAGCGCGGCTATATTATGGCGCAGTATTCAAAATTCATTAGACCGGGTTTTTACAAGGTGGCATGCAATTATATACCGCAAAAAAATGTATACATTACTGCTTATAAGGATTCCGCCTCGTCAAAAGTAGTAATAGTTGCAGTAAACATGAGCTCATCAACATTGTATCAGAATTTTGCGTTTCAAAACGGAAATATAAGTTCATTTACTCCTTACACAACTTCTGCGGCAAAGGATATTCAGCAGGGTAGTAATTTAACAGTAATAAACGGCAGCTTCGCCGCAGCATTGGAGCCGTCAAGTATAACAACTTTCATTTCTAATTGAGGAGAATATGAAAGGCTTAATTTGGGATAAAACATTTTTAATTTTCAACACATGTTTTTCAATTATTCTTGTAAACTCAATCTTTGCTCAATACAATGAGCCGATAAATAGAAATGACATCCCGCATTTGAAGAGACAGGGAACCACCATGCAGCTTATAGTTAACGGCAATCCATATTTAATGCTTGCCGGCGAGACGGGAAATTCAAGCGCTTCGGATTTGAGCTACATGGATAAAATCTGGAAAAAGATAGTTGCAGAACATTTGAATACTCTCGTAGTTCCTATATACTGGGAGCTTATTGAACCGAAGGAAGGAGAGTTTGACTTTACACTTGTCGACAGCATAATTACGGCGGCAAGGCAAAATCATATCAAGCTGGTTTTCCTATGGTTCGGAACATGGAAGAACAGTATGTCATGTTATGTTCCGTTATGGATAAAAACCAATGAAGAAAGATTTCCGCGTGCAAGAGAGAAGAACGGAAGAACAGAAGAGATACTTACTGCATTTAATAAGACAAACCGTGATGCCGATGCATATGCGTTATCTCATTTGATGAAACATATTCGCCGGTTTGATGAGAAAGAGCAGACCGTTGTACTTGTCCAGATAGAAAATGAAATCGGTATGATTCCGACTGCAAGAGATTACTGCGAGGAAGCAGACAAGGCATTCAATTCTATGGTGCCTATAAAGTTCATTAATTATCTTAAGACAAATAAGGAGAAGCTGAATTCATATTTGTATGACCTATGGCAGATAAATGGATTTAAAACGAAAGGCAACTGGAAAGAAGTCTTCGGCAAGGGCTTAGCCACCGAAGAAATTTTTATGGCGTGGAATTATGCCAGGTACGCAAACTATGTTGCCGAATCCGGCAAGAAGGAATATCCTTTGCCGATGTATGTTAATGCTGCATTAATACGACCAGGATATAAGCCGGGCATGTATCCAAGCGGAGGTCCGCTGCCGCATCTTATGGATATCTGGAAAGCTGGGGCACCGGCAATAGACTTTCTTGCACCGGATGTTTATTTCCAAACCTTTGCCGAATGGGTTTCAAAATATGATGTGCCGGTAGGTAAGTCCGGACAGATGTACAACCAATTTTTTATTCCTGAAGTCGGAAATAATCAAAGTGTAGTTAATGCCTATTATGCTATTGCACAACACAATATTATGGGCTACAGTCCATTCTCAATTGAATCGCTTGCCGATCCTTCAGATAACCAGGTATCTAAAGGATATAAAGTTCTTAAAGAGTTAACCCCATTAATCCTTGCTAATCAAGGCAAGGGGACAATGCGCGGAGTAATACTTGACAGCTCCAGCCAGGTAGCGAAAATAAAATTAGGTGATTTTATTTTCGTTTGTCATCATGAATATAGCTGGCAGTATGCACCTAAAACTGAAGGAAAGAATCCGCGGTACGGCGGAATGATAATTATGGTATCGCCGACTGAATATTACATCGCCGGCAGAGGATTAGTAGTAACATTTGAGACTGCAGCTAACGATGGATCTATTGCAGGCATCGGAAGCCTGGATGAAGGAAAATTTGTAGACGGGAAATGGATGCCCGGTTTAAGAATGAATGGTGATCAGAGTAATCAAGGCAGACAAATGGATTTGCCGGGAGATACTTACAGCATTCAGAAGGTGGTTTTATATAATTATAAATAAACGCCGGTGCAAGGACAGAGGTCAGAGGTCAGAGGTCAGAGATCAGAGGTCAGAGGTCAGAGATCAGAGGATAGAGGACAGAGGTCAGAGGTCAGAGGTCAGAGGACAGAGGTCAGAGTATAAGATGGTAATTAGAGGGTTTTCACAGGGTTTTCAGTGGGTTTTCCAGGGTGGAAGTGTC
>JAJYIL010000619.1 GCA_021790055.1 Bacteroidota bacterium | reverse complement strand
TCGTATACTTGTCCCACATCAGTGCCTTGATAAGCAATCTGCACGGCATCAAGAACATCCTTTGCATCAAATCCCCATCGCAGTAAATCATCTTTCCGCAGATGAACAGTTAGCTGAGGCATACCGGGCGGAGATTGAATTTGAACATCGACGGCGCCGGGAACTTTAGAAAGTACCGCCGCCGTGTTTTGCGCAAGCGCATCAAGAGTGTTTAAATCATTTCCATAAATATTTAAAACAACTGAAGACGTATATCCCGAAAGCGTTTCTTCCATACGCTCAGTTAAAAAAGTATTTACGCTCGAATTAACTCCAACAAAAGATGAAAGAGTTTTCCTAATTTTCTCTTGTGCTTTTTCTGCTTCATAGCTGCTCATCTGCTTAAGCTGGAGTTCAAACTCGCTGTAATTTGTTCCCCAAGTATCATCGCCTTTTTCTGCACGTCCGGTTCGCCCGCCAATCGATTCGACAAAAGGCAGACTCATAAGAGCAGCAGAAATTCTTTCGCTCAGTTCCAAAGATTCATTTATCGAAGTGCCCGGCACAGCGGAAACATGCGCTATAAAGTGTCCTTCTTTAAGCTTCGGAATGAAGCTTCCGCCAAAGAATGGAAGAGACGCAAAACCGGCCAGCGTAAGAATTATTACCGCTAAGATTACTTTTCTGGAATTATGTTCAACTTTGTTTAAAACAATTTTGTATTTATTCTTAAGC
Organism: Bacteroidota bacterium; assembly: GCA_021790055.1. GTDB lineage: Bacteria > Bacteroidota > Ignavibacteria > Ignavibacteriales > Ignavibacteriaceae > FEN-1297. The sequence goes on along the minus strand of JAJYIL010000619.1, from coordinate 1,852 downwards.
CAAAGCGCAAAAGGCGATTCTTTACGCTCAACATTATTTTGATTTCCAAGCAGAACAAGACTAAGCGCCGGCGTTACCGTAAGCGCTACAATAAGCGATGCAAGCACGGAAAATATGTACGCAATCCCAAGCGGTGAAAATAATTTCCCGGCAACCCCGGTAAGTGTAAGTATCGGGATGAAGATGAGTACCACTGCAAACGTGGCATATATAACCGCAGTTCGTACTTCAAGCGATGCATCGAGCACTACACGGAAATTGGACCTTGGAATTTTCAGCGAACGATTTTCTTTTAATCTTCTAAGAATATTTTCAACATCAATTACAGCATCGTCAACAACTTCGCCTATTGCAATGGCAAGCCCGCCGAGAGTCATTGTGTTGATTGTTAAGCCGAATGATTGAAGTGCGACAATTCCGGCGAGCAGCGAAAGCGGAATTGCAGTGCATGAAATTGCCGCAGTTCTAAAATTAAAAAGAAAGAGAAGCAGTACTACAATTACTAAAATTGCGCCGAGTATTAATGATGCCGAGATATTACCAAGTGCAGTACGAATAAAATCAGCAGGGCGAAATAAGTTTATCAAATCAATGTTTTCAGATTCGAATGCCGGCTGCATGCTGGTTAAAGCAGCTTCAACATTTTTGGTCACCTCAAGTGTGTTGGTTCCATACTGACCGTAAATCATCAACATCACTCCGGGCTTGCCTTCAATTGTTGCGCCGCCGATTAGCGGTTCGGGCGCTACTACAGCATCTGCAACATCGCCGAGAGTAATATTCATATTATCTTTATGAAGGATAATTGTCTTTGCAATATCTGCCGCAGTTAAGGACTGCCCTTCCGTTTGCAGCACAATCCGCTGATTATTATTTTCGATGAAGCCGGAACCTTCCACAGCAGTAGCGCGCTTTGCTGCATTAAGTACATCTTCAATTGATAAATTATATTTTACTAGTTCATCAGGATGAACTTGAATTTGAAACTGCTTAACATCGCCGCCGAACACAGTTACATTTGCTACTCCGGCTACTGAAAGCAGCCTTCGCCTTAAGACCCAATCTGCAAATGTTCTAAGCTGCATCGGAGTTTTTTGTGCTGACGTTAATCCGATAACAAGAGTAAGTCCGGTAGAAGGAACAAGCGGGGTCATGTCCGGCTGCTTTACACCAACCGGCAACTGACCCGCCAAAGTTGAAAGCCGCTCCGTTACAAATTGGCGGTCGATAAAAATGTTTGTGCCGTCTTTAAAAGTAGCCGTAACTACAGACAGCCCTTGAATAGACTTTGAGCGAAGTGACTCTATGCCGACAATTCCATTAACGGCATTTTCAATTGGCTGAGTAACAAGAACCTCAACTTGTTCCGGCGAGAGCCCCGGCGCTTCGGTTTGAATAACAGCCTGCGGCGGCGAAAACTCCGGAAATACGCCGAACTTAGCCTGCGTAAGCGTGTAAATTCCATATCCTAAAAATAAAATGCTAAGCGCAATTATAATTCCTCTGAATCGAAGCGAGAATCGGACAACAGAATTTAACAAACCATGTTCCTCAATCATTGTCTCCCTCCCCGCCTCCGCTGCTTTGAGCTGGAGTTAATTCTTCCGACAATAAAAGCTGCGCGCCGTTTTTTACAATTGTTACCCCGGGATTTATTTCGCTGTGATTCTCCGGAACAAAAAAACCGTTATCAAAAGGATTATCGGTATCAACTTCAACTCTTATAAATTTATGCTGAGACTTCTCAATATAAATCCACGCCTTGCCCTGATACCAAAGGATTGATTCTGAAGGAACCATAACACCGTTCAAATTTTTACCAACTGGTAGAAACGCTTTTACATTCGTGCCT
>JAJYIL010000618.1 GCA_021790055.1 Bacteroidota bacterium | reverse complement strand
GCCGTAGACTTAGACGGATTAAAAATGCTGGTACATCAAGCTGCAAAGTCATTTGAGCTGTGGACAGGTGAGAAAATGCCGGTTGATAAGATTTATAAGTCTTTACAACTTTATGTGGAGAATTAATTTATAAACACTCTTAAGTAAATTCTTTGGATAAATGGAATATTGGAATAAATAAAGCTACTCAAATACTCCAGCATTCAAATACACCAAGGATCAGGTTTGCTTAAATTGACTTTAGTTTAGCTTGCCGAGTCCTCGGGTGATTCTTTTCAAGCCTTCCTGCAATTCATCCATCGAGCAAGCGTAAGACATCCTTACGCAGCTATCATCACCAAAGGCAAAGCCCGGAACAAGACCGACACTCTCTTCGTTCAATAAGTAATTACAAAAGGTATTCGAATCGTTTATCTTGTAGCCGTTAACATGTGAACCGAAATAATCGCTTACGTCGAAGAAGACATAAAAAGCGCCTTTAGGCAGCGGGCATTTTATACCTTTCACCCTATTCAGAGATTCAAAAATAAAGTCGCGTCTGGATTTAAATTTATCAACCATAACGGTTACTTCTTCCGAAGTTTGGGTAAGCGCAGCCATAGCCGCGGCTTGCGAAATAGAAGATGCATTGGAAGTTGAATGGCTCTGAAGATTTCTGGCGAGCTTTATAACTTCGGCGTTGCCGCCTGCATAGCCGACTCGCCAGCCCGTCATTGCATAAGCCTTGCTAACACCGTTAACGGTAATCACTTTATCCTTCAAATAATCGATGCTGCCGATACTGAAGTGCTTTTCATTATCAAAGATTATTTTCTCGTAAATCTCATCGGAGATAACGTATACATTTTTATTTTTTAGTACTTCCGCGAGCGCCAGTATTTCTTTCTTACTATAAACGGCGCCTGTAGGATTTGAAGGCGTGTTAAATATAAACGCTTTCGTACTTGCCGTAATTGCCTTTTCAAGCTGCGACGGAGTAATTTTATAATGCCGCTCAACTCCCGCTTCAATAACTACCGGGACAGCCTGAGCAAGCTTTACCATTTCGGGGTAGCTTACCCAGTAAGGCGCCTGAAAGATTACTTCATCGCCCGGGTTGCAAAGTGCCATCAGCATGTTATAAATTGAATGCTTTGCGCCGTCGGATACTAAAATATTCTTTTCCTCAAAGTTGAGGTTGTTTTCTTCCTTAAACTTCTTTACAATTGCCTTGATAAGCGGAGGATGACCTTCATTCGGCGTGTAACGTGTAAAGTTTTCATGTATTGCCTTAATGGCTGCTTGTTTTACAAAGCCCGGAGTAGGGAAATCAGGTTCGCCCGCGCTAAAGCTTAAAACATTTTTACCTTCGGCTTTCAATTTTGTAATGAGCGAGGTAACAGCCATCGTCCGGCTTTCTTCTATTGATGAAACCAGTTCAGAGTATCTATTCAACTTTTATCCTATGATTATTATTATATCGATTGAGTAACAAATTATATCTGCTGCTATGAAAACCGTTAAAACTTTTGATCCGTTATTTTAGAGAGAGATGACTACCGCGCTAACGGAATGCTTGTAAATTTTTGAGTGCAAATTTAATAAATAAAAATCTAAATGAAAGAGATGCGGAATGCATGTACTAATTCAGGCAGGTAAAATCACAGTATCTTTTTATAAATATACACACAGAGTTTTGATATTTACAAAAGCTCCGGAAATCATTTCCCTCTAAACCTTGCGGCATCAACTACCGACCACAAATGGATTACCCAGCCCAGGAGGAAGAACCAAAGAACTCCAGCCAAAATAAACATGAACGCAGCCATTAAAATTCTGCCTTGCAGCAGTTGACCCAATCCCGGGATAAATAAGCTTGCAATTGCAGCTAAAACATTTCCTGTAGAACCTTGACCTGACATCTTTCTTCCTCTACTGTGAAAATTTCTCTTTTAATTTTTGAAGAACAACTTGCGGAACAAATTCGCTAACATCGCTTTTAAGCTCCGCAAGATTTCTTATAATCGACGAGTTGAGATAAGTGTACTTTTCATGCGGCATCAGGAATACAGTCGTTAAATCTCCGGCAAGCTTGCGGTTCATAAGTGCCATCTGGAATTCATATTCAAAATCGCTTACCGCACGCAAGCCCCTGATAATTCCTATCGCACCTACTTGATGAGCATGTTCAACTACAAGTCCGTCAAAGGAATCAACGGTGATGTTGTTAAAGCCTGTAAGGCTGTCGCGAATCATCTGGACTCTTTCTTCGACAGTAAACAAAGGAGTCTTGCTCGGATTTATTGCAACAGTGACAACAACTCCGTCAAACAACTCCATTGCTCTTTTAATAATGTCAATATGTCCGTTCGTTACGGGATCGAAAGTACCGGGATATAAGACCTTTCTCATTTCACTTTCCGGGTATAGTCTGAAATTTTTTCTATAATAAAGGTAATAAAAAAAACAAGAAGTCAGAAGTAATTTCTTTTTGAGAGAAAGTATAGGTAAATTCTATTCGTTAAAAAGTTTTGCGCAAAATGGAAAAGAAATCAGAGGGCGGAACTCGGTGCTTGATCTCTGATTGCC
>JAJYIL010000617.1 GCA_021790055.1 Bacteroidota bacterium | reverse complement strand
AAACTTTTGCGTTATTACCAAAATAAATTTCAGCAATATTTTTAATGGCACCGATATGTTCTGATTTTATCCGCATTACTAAAGTTCAATGAATTTGTTTTGATAAAAACTTAAATGTCGTCTAAAATTTTTCCGTAGCTACACTAATTAAAAAGCTTTTAATTTCTTCTTTGGGAATTTCTTCCCCTATGAACTCTACTTCCTCTCCGTAGTCGATGTCTTTGAAGTAAGATAGCTGCTGTCTTAACAATTTTTCAGAGAACAAATCTCCATAGAGCTCATTTGCTTTCTGCAATATTTGTTTAACGCTGTAATACGACTTCAAAATAAAGTACAAATCGACGTAATCTTTCCATTTCGCTCTTCCTCCTAAAGTAAAAAACTTCATTGCGCTAAGAGTTAACAGGTCAGGCATTTTACAAACAGTCTCAAAAGTTAATTCTGCTTTAATAGTATAGGGATAAGCAAAGAAGGTGACCTTAACATCATTAAATTGAAAATGTATCTGGTCGAAAGCTTGGTGAATTATTCGTTTTGGCTTTATATTAATTCCCCTATAAAATTTTATTAAGGCTTTTGTATTAATCGATTCGGAGTTTATAAACATGTCGAAGTCTATTGACCGGCGGTGTCCGATTTGCAATGCAATGGCAGTCCCTCCTACTAAATAAAAATTCCTTTTAAATTTTTTAATAAAAGGAAGCAGCTCAATTTGAGATGGTGTTAATATTTCTTTGTACATGCCTGTTAAAATAAAGAGTAAAAAAATTCTTTACTTGTGGGAAGTAGTTGCATCTTGTTCTGTTAGTTTGCCTGGAAAAAATATCTGCAGTATTTTCTAGTCCGACTAATTCGAACAATCTCTTAACATCTGCTAATGTTCCATAGTTTAAAATTGTTTCCACTAAAAATTCCAGACTAATCCGTTCCTTAGCTTCTTCTTTTATGTACCAGAATAAACTGCTATGCTCTCGAATAAATTGCCTTATTTCTTCGCTGTGTTCCGCCATAAAATTTTAATCTATAAAATTTTTCAAACCATGATAATTAAATTCTCATCCAGTATCAAGACTTCAGGCTTCATTTTCGTATTGAAGCATCGAGCAACAAACATCGAGAATCAAGTACCCGGCACCGAGCATCATACATAATTAACTTCAACAACATCATTTATTAGCCCGTAGTAATACGGCAGGCGGATAATCTGGTTAATTCCGTCTATGTCCTGCTCGTTCAATTCAATAATAAGAGAAGAGATATTATCTTTAATGTAGCCCTTTGTTTTGTCTGAAAGCTCCTTCCCGAAATTCATCGCTTCAACACTGTCATAAATTGAGCTGCTTATTCCCTGCAGGTGCTCATCTATAAGGTTAATGTAATTTTTGTCCGGGGATGCGAAAATATAATTCACAAAAGGAATAGAGAATGTATCCTCAACTTCTTCCGCAAGGCTTATACCGGACAAGTACTTTTCGCCGGTAAAATTTTTATCGCCGGTTAAAATAAGATTTTGATTTCTTATTTTTGATTCATCCGCTGCAATTTTTGCTTCAACATCAATGTTATACATTTCCCGGTAAAGAATTTTGCAAAGGATAACCTCAACCGAAGAAACATCTCCGGCAAGCATAACTTCACCTACCCTGCTTTCCGATGAGCTGTAATAAATGTAAGAATTGCATAGCGAACTTTCGAATGAAAGTCCGAAAGACCTTGAGACAAATAGTTGCTCATGCTTTAGTAAATCTGTTGTTGGTATCAATCCGACTGCATCCGGGTGCTTTCGAATTTCAGTAGTAAGCAATGAAGACGAAAGATAGGCAACATCCTTCTTCATTTGAGCGGGAAGATTTTCAGCTATTAGCTTTGAAAAAATATTCTGAGGGAAAAAGATGTTCATTTAGATACCCGATGCTTGATTCTCGATGCTTGATACTCGATTTCCAGTATCGAGTATCCCGCATCGAGTATCGATGTATGAGCTCTCAGCCTTTGGATTTTATCCTTGCCGCCTTGCCGGAAAGGTTGCGCAGGTAATAAAGCTTCGCTCTTCTTACATTGCCTTCTTTCAGCAATTCGACTTTGGCAATCTTTGGCGAGTAATATGGAAAGATTCTTTCCACGCCTACGCCGCTTGCAATCTTACGAACCGTAAAAGTCTTGCTGATGCCGGCACCTCTTATATTTATAACGTCGCCTTCAAAAGGTTGTACTCTTTCCTTATCCCCTTCAACCACTCTTACATGAACACGTACATGGTCGCCGGGATTGAAAGCAGGAATTTCCACCTTCATTTGCTCGGGCAATATGTTGTTTATGTTAATCATATTTATCTCCAGTTATTATAATTTCTCCACTTCTCAGTTAATAAATTCGATTGTTCTTCTTTCCATTTTTTTATTTCTTTTTCGTTACCGGATAAAAGCACTTCCGGTACTTTCATACCGCGGTAGTCTGCCGGACGCGTGTAGAACGGAGCTTCAATCTTTTCACCATCCTGAAACGAATCATCCAGCGCCGATTCGCTGTCGTTAAGCACGCCAGGTATTAAACGGATAACCGCATCAATT
>JAJYIL010000616.1 GCA_021790055.1 Bacteroidota bacterium | reverse complement strand
TCCGATCTGAACTTTCTCCATGATGCTGATTCAACCTTTCCCCTGAACTCGAATGAGACTGCTCTGAAAATTAATGCGGCAAGAAGAAGAATAAGTGCAATATAAAATCCGCTGAAGACTGTAGCATAAACAACCGGGAAAGCGGCAAATAAAGCGCCTCCGCCTGTTAACAACCACACCTCGTTTCCGTCCCATACCGGTCCAATGGCATTCATCATTATTCTTTTTTCATCTTCGTTCTTAGTAAAAAGATGAATAACCCCGACTCCGAAATCGAAGCCGTCAAGTATTGCATAGCCGATAATTAAGATTTCAACAAGCAAAAACCAAACTGTATTCAAGTCCATTTTTACACTACCTCCTTCACTATTTGCTCGGATAAATCTGAAACTTCGATTGGTTCAGGTCCATGCTTTATTTCTTTTACAAGAAGATAGATATAAAGTATTCCTATTAGTGCGTATATAAGAAAGAAGATTATAATAGAAAATAAAACATCACCCGCGACTAATGACGTTGAAACAGCGTCTTGAGTTCTCATTACGTGGTAAACAATCCATGGTTGCCTGCCAACTTCCGCTGCAGCCCAGCCAAGTTCGCATGCGAGAACGGGGAAAGGAATTGCCCAGATAAAAACCTTGAGTAGTAATTTACTATCCCATAATTTTTTTCTATAAAGCTGAATTGTTCCTAAAGCAGTTAAAAGTATAAACAACATTCCAAGAGCAACCATATTGTGGTACGAAACAAAAGTAATAAATAAAGGCGGCAGGTCATTCTGCGGAAATTCATTTATTCCCTGCACCCGTGCATTTGCATCGCCGAAAGCGAGATAGCTTAACAGGTTTGGTATTTCAATTTTTGCTTTAAGCTGTGGTGGAGGCATAACAGGAACAGCAAATACAGCCATCGGGGCACCGTTTTGAGAGGTATAAAGCCCTTGAATAGCGGCAAACTTTTCAGGCTGCAAATGCGCTACTTCCCTGCCGCTTTCATGACCGAAGGGGAAAAGCTCAAGAAGAGAAACAACAAGTCCAAAGACAACTGCAAGCCTCATAGATTTTTTTGCAAGCTCGGCGTGTTTCACTTTAAGTATCAAATATGCTGAAATACCAGCCATTATAAACGAACCGGTAATCAATGCCGCATCAAATGTATGAAGGAATCTTATAAAGGTAGACGGATTGAAAACCGCTGCCCAGAAATTTGTAAGTTCGGCTCTTCCGTTTTGAATAACATAGCCGGCGGGAGTTTGCATCCACGAGCCGGCAACAATTATCCAGAAGGCTGATATAGTAGCGCCTATTGCAACCATAAAAATTGAAAAACAATGAATGCTTTTTGATACTCTATTTCTTCCGAAAAGATAAAGCCCTAAGAAGCCTGATTCCAGAAAGAAAGCGAAAACACCCTCGGCGGCTAATGGCGCACCGAAAATATCTCCAACAAACTTTGAATACTGCGCCCAGTTAGTTCCGAACTGGAATTCCATAACTATACCCGATGCAACTCCGACTGCGAAAGTTAAGGCAAGTATTTTAGCAAAAAACTTACCGAGCTTCTCATACTCCTCATCTTTTCGTTTCCATCCCAAAGCCTCGACAATAACCAACAACCATGCTAATCCGATTGAAATTGGAGGAAAGACGAAATGAAACATGATAGTCATGGCAAACTGAAGCCTTGACAATAAAACTACGTCCATAATCTGACTCCAAAAAATTATAAATTACATTGATTCTATTATATCTTAAAGCTGTTAACAGCAGCTTCCCTGCTTTTGAAAATCTTGAATACTCTGGAAGTACCCGTAAATTCAAATATTGCTTTTGTATCACCCCATACGCCTGCAATCCTTAAATCCCCGCCAAGCTTCGAAAGATTTTTCAAGGAAGTAATCAGAGCGCCTAAAAAAGTCGAATCCATAAATGAATTAAATTTAAGATCAACAATAATTTTCCTCCAGCCTTCTTCAACATCCTTTATTAACCTGTTCCGGAATTCGTCTGTTTCTTTGTAAGTTGCTCTTTCAAGGTAAACAATTTCTACCAGAACATCATCCATAATTTCTCTGGAAAAGCTTTGCATAATTTTTCCCTATTGAAAATTTTTCTTCAGTAAAATTAAATAAAAAAAGGAAAGATACCCAACGTCTTGAACCTGCCTGCCGCAGGCAGTGACGTTGGGTATCTAATTCAATTTAATATCATGGGCATGAAATCATTGAATTGCTTGAGAAATAACCGGTTGATATTCTAACTAAAAAACCAAATCGTCTGCTTCTTTAACCGTTTCAAGAACTATTGTTGTATTTGTAGTTCTGATAGATTTAATAGCAGCAAACTTTGTTCGCAAAAGTTTTGTCAGCGCTTCGGTATCCTTAACTCTTACTTTTACAAGATAGCAATCTTCACCTGCGACTATATGAACTTCCTGAATTTCGTCTATCTTAGCTAATTCTTTCGCTGTCTTCTGATCGACAACAGGACCGTTTGCTTTCACTTCTATAAAAGCAAGCAGCCCCCTTTCAACATGTTCCGGATCTATTTGAACTGAATCAGTTCAAATAGATC
>JAJYIL010000615.1 GCA_021790055.1 Bacteroidota bacterium | reverse complement strand
ATGTTATCTTCCAAACGGTTAATGCAAATGTTCAATTAAAGAATAGTCTTGGCAATTTGATTGACCAGGGAACAGTTCAGTATTATGCGGGTGCATGGAGGGATTTTGGTACAACAACAAACGGAGTTGCAGCAAAAGAGCTCCTTCCAAACAATTATTCATTTAGAATGACACATGAATATATCTCGAAAGACATTGCTCAAAACATCGGCGCTAATAATGTAGTTCCGTTCTCAACCGTATTGTGTACCGTAAGAGTAAAAAACTCCCAGGGACAGCCGTTAAACAATGCCGATGCAAAATATTATTCCGGTGCATGGAGAGAAATTGGACTTACATCTGCAAACGGCGAGGCTACCAAAGAGCTGCTTCCTGCTAATCTGTCTTTCCGTGTGAATTACGGAAATGTTCAGCAAGACAAAAAACAGGATATTTCATTGAATAATATTGTTGACTTTACATTAAACACAGGACAGTGAAAATAATGAGTCAATTGTCAATCGCAAATTGTCAATGGTAAGGAGTAAACATGAAAACTTTAATCATTTCTTTTACAGCAATGATGCTTTGCAGCACCGGTTCTTTTTCCCAGACAGTTTACAAAATCCCATTCGCCTCTTCCGGCAATAAGATTGAGCTTACGGTTTCAAATACTTCATCTTTGCCGGCAAAATATGTTAACATAAAGGCGGCGGAGTATCCTTCATGGATAAAGATAAAAGAGATTGAGCAAGCAGTAGGTGAAATATCATCAAATGATGAGAAGCTTTTTGTATTTGAATTCGATGTAGACAAGAAGGCGCCGGTTAATAAAGAAGAAACGATCAAATTCTTGGTTACAAGCGGCGAATCAACGAAGGGAACTTCGGACTCATGGAGTAAGGAAATAAAAATTAAAGCCGGCGCACCGGATAGGTACGAGCTTTATCAGAACTATCCAAATCCATTTAATCCCTCGACTACAATAAGCTATCAACTGCCGCAGGACAGCAGAGTAACGGTAAAAATTTATGATGTATTGGGCAGAGAGGTCTCGAAGCTTCTGGATGAGGACAAGGTCGCTGGATATTATGAACAGAAGTTTTCCGCCAGCCGGTATGCAAGCGGAATATATATTTACAGGCTAATGGCTAAAAGCAAAAGTACCGGAAATGAATTTACTTCTATCAAGAAGATGCTATTACTCAAATAACAGAACCATGAATGCATGTTTGCATGTATGCATGACAATTTGGTTTTAAACATGCAACCATGCCGCCATGCATTCATGCCTGTCCTGTGGCGGATCTTCATAACTCCGGAATCGGCTTTGAGCGAGCCGGTTAGCAAAGTACAGTAATGAGAAGACACCCAATCCCGGTTAAACCTGGATTGGGTGTCTTGTTAAATCATTTCAGCAGTAAAAGTTTTTTAGTTTTTACAAAGGATGCTGAGCCTGCCGAAGCACCCGCACGAATCTGGTAGAAATATACCCCGCTTGCAAGCTGAACTCTAATTGCTGATAGTTGAACGCTGTAATTCCCCGCTTTCTTTTCATCATTCAACAATGTTGCTATTTCTCTCCCAAAAACATCATAAACTTTTATCGTAACAAAACTAGATTTAGGAACAGAGTAGTTTATAGTTGTTGTGGGATTAAAAGGATTGGGGTAGTTCTGGCTTAGGCTATATTCTGCAGGAGTTTCTGTTTTAATATCTTTAACATCTGTGAATGACGAAGATATAAGTACCGTCATATGATTTATTTCTACAGCACCTGAGTCAGGCTGCGTAGAAGGAACCATGATATCAATAAAAATTCCTTCTCTCGTCATGTATATAAATTCCTTATCGCCCAAGCTTGTATGATCTAGTTTTATTCTTAAGCATTCAACCTGGCTGCCGTTTATTTTCAAAGTACCGTATCCGTCAACCGTGGTTATGTTATTAACATTAAATGAATAACTTGAGTCAACAGTTCCCGAAGAGCTAAAAACAGTGTCGTATGCTGTCAGTGATTGGGAGAATGAATAGCCGTAGGTTATTGGAAATTTACCCATTATCTGGTAAGGGATGTAATGCTTATATTCCTGCGGGGTGGAATCAGTCGCTTCACCTAAGACGAAAACCGTGTCTTGCCCGAAAATAAATACCGGATTCCTTTCTACTAGATCAGGACTTTCTCCTATTGTGACGGCGTTAGAGGGATATCTTGATATCATCATTGGAACGCTGCTAACATAATAGTTGTTGGATACACTGTAAGCCGGCAGTTGTACATTTGAAAAATCATAAACATTCGGTCCACCGGGTTTCCCGATATCAACAACATTCAGTGTTTGATCAGAGTTAGTATAAGTGTGAGTAAGCCCCGGAGTTAATATTGCTTTAAATTGATCTAGTGTAATACTAACTTGTGCGGGCAAATCTGAAAATAATCCGAAGATAAAAAACAATGAAACAATTGGAGTTGACCGTTTTACATTGACCACAGTTAAACGGAAATAATAAAAGAAAGATAATAAAAAGCCTATCATAATTTCACCTTAGAAAATTGTTCGTGAAAGAACACGATATTTATTTTTAATAAAACTT
>JAJYIL010000614.1 GCA_021790055.1 Bacteroidota bacterium | reverse complement strand
TTTTTGAGCAATCTCTGCAACACGCTTAATTTTATCCGAGCCAACTACTTTTTTGTTTTCAAGTTTGTAAGCGTATAAATCTTTCGCTTTGACAAGGCCATAATTGTCGCAAAGGTTCAAATAATATTTTGGATTGTAAGTCATTAGTATTCTTGGCGGATCATCAAAGCCCTCTAACAACATTGCATATTCGTCATTACTAGAAGGATTAGCAGGTCCTCGCATTGAATCAAGCCCCTTGCTTTTTAACCATTCTTTGGCAGTGTCAAATAATTTATTTGCGACTTCCTGATCGTTGATACATTCAAAGAAACCAAAAAATCCGACCTTATCATTATGATATTTATTGTGCAAATCATTTTTAATAGCTGCGATTCTACCTACCAATTCACCGTCTCTTTCAGCAAGAAAATATTCCGCCTCTGCATGTTTGAAAAAGGGATTTTTTTCCTTACTTAAAATTTTCTTTCTATCCATAATTAAAGGCGGTACCCAATTAACATCACCTTTATATATTTTCCATTGAAATTTTATAAAGCGCATTAAGTCTTGCTGTGTTTTCACAACTGAAATATTTATTGAACTCATTTTAATTGACCCTTATATATTTTAAAAAAGAAAAAGCATACCCAAGATAGATATGCTTTTTTTGTTAACCAATGCTTAACATCAAATTAACCCGAGCTTTTTACCGGTGTCCGTGAATATTTCTAAGATTGCATCTAGATGAGAATCCTCGTGAGTTGCCATATAACTAGTGCGCATCATCTGCCTTCCCTGTGGAACTCCGGGAGAAATGAACACATTAACAAAAACCCCGGCATCGTATAGCATCTTCCACATTTTAAATGCTATATCATCGTTGCCTACGATAACCGGAACGATCGCCGTTCTTCCTTCTAACACAGTAAAACCGGCTTTTTTTAACCCAACTCTCATTTTATTTGCGTTGCGGATTAACTTTACAACCCTTTCTGGTTCCGCCTCAAGTATTTCCAAAGCGGCAAGTGCTGCTGCAACTGAAGAGGGAGTAGGAGATGCGCTAAAGATTAATGCGGGAGAATGATGCTTGATATAATTGATTACTTTTGCTTCTCCGGCTACAAATCCGCCCAAGGATGCAAAAGTTTTACTAAATGTTCCCATCGTCATATCAATTTCAGTTTCAAGGTTGTATTCGCTTGCAGTGCCTCGCCCGCCTTTACCAATAACACCTACAGCATGTGCATCGTCTATCAAAATTCTTGCGTCATATTTTTTTGCAATTGAATTAAGATGAGGTAAATCAACTATTTCTCCTCCGGTGCTAAAAACTCCGTCGCTTACAACCAATTTCCCGGCATCTGCGGGAAGTTTTTTAATAACTCTTTCGAGGTCTTCCATATCGTTATGTTTGTAACGGACAAATTCCGCAGTTGCTCCCTTTGCCATCAAATTACCAGCTATAATGCAAGCATGGTTATCCTTATCAGAAACAACATAATCACCTCGTTGAACTAGGGTGGGGATAATTCCCTGCGCAGTTTGATAGCCTGTGCTAAAAAGCAATACAGCCTCACTCTTAAAAAACTTTGCTAATTTTTCTTCTAATTCTATGTGAAGATCGAGGGTTCCGGTAAGATAGCGTGAACCAGAACAACCAGTTCCATATTTTTCCACAGCTTTTATTGCTGCTTCTTTTACTTTTGGGTGAGAAGTAAGCCCTAAATAATTATTAGAGCCTGCCATTATTACTTTTCTGCCTTCAATCTGTACAACAGGACCCTCATTTGCTTCGATTGGTCTGAAATATGGGTATAACCCTAATGCTTTTATTTCATCTGCCCGCGTAAAATCATAACACTTTCTAAATAAATCCAATACTCCTCCTTGAAAGATTAAAATACTTTTCCATTTTTAGTAAAAATAAAGAATAATTTTCTTAAATTTAGCGATAAAATGTAAAATTAAATACCCTTAAAATCAAATAAAGTATTATATGGAAAACAAATTGACAGCTTTAGTTACAGGCGCTTCAGGTTTCGTCGGAAGTCATTTAGTTGATTATCTTCTAAACAAAGGCTTTAAAGTTAGATGTATTATTAGAAAGACCAGCAGCTTAAAATGGCTTGAAGGTAAGCCGGTAGAATTATTTGATTGCGGGTTAAATGACAAAGAAGGTCTAAGAGAAGCATTTGACGGCGTTGATTATGTCTTTCACGTTGCGGGAGTTGTGAAATCAAAAACTCCAGAAGGATATTTCTTAGGTAATGTCGAAACTACAAGGAATCTTTTAGAAGTTGCCGTTGAATTTAAAAATATGATAAAAAAATTCTTAGTTGTTAGCAGCCAAACAGTATCAGGACCTTCGTTGGATGGGAATCCAGTAGATGAAAATAAAATTTGTCTGCCAATAACGACATACGGAAGAAGTAAATTAGCAGAGGAAGAATTAGCAAAAGAGTATATGACTCAACTTCCGGTTACTATATGCAGAGCTCCGGCAGTATATGGTGAACGTGACACTGAAATATTAATTTTCTTCAAAACATTTAACAGCGGTTTAATGACGACGATAGGTTTCGGGAAAAAATTGATTAGCTTAA
>JAJYIL010000613.1 GCA_021790055.1 Bacteroidota bacterium | reverse complement strand
ATTTAAAAAGAAGTATTTTGTTCGTGATCTTTATCTTTATCTTTATCATTCTTATAATCGGATTAAATTCGAGCAAGATTATGATTAAGATTAAGAGCAAGAATTGTCATTATTATTAAGAATTTGTTTGTTTTGCATTTGGCTTTAGAGATTTTGCCGTAAAAACTTTTCATACCATGCGTACAATTTTCACACTTAAAGCTGTACGTAACTTAATTTTTGTAGTAAAATGATAAGAATAATTTGGTATTGCATTTGTACCTTTTGCGAAAAATAATTTAGAGGATATTATGAAAAAGCTTTTACTTGTTGTTATGCTTCTCTTGATGGCGGCATTATTTAATCCATTTGATACGGTAGGTTGGCTTGTAAATGATATTGCTAAGCTTTCAAACAAAAAAGACTTTGAGCAAATGATAAATAAAAAGCACTATTTAATAAAGTCTCTAGCTCTTAATCCGAATAAGATGAACAAAGATAAGTACAATACGCTTTACACAATTTTAAATGCAGACTGGATTGCAAAAAAAAAGATGATTGAATTTGTAACCGGAAAGCCGAAAAATCAAAGTATAACAAACAATTCTAAAAGCCCCGAAGAATTTTTTACCTCGATAAAATGAGAATGAAATTAATATTCAAATGCTGCATCGAGAAATCAGCCTGCTAATGGTTGATAATATTCATATGCTATCCTTGCTGCATATTCTTTAACTTATAATAAATCATTTTTTTCTAATTCAGGGTAAGATTTCAAAATTTCTTTGTACGTCATTCCCGAAGCAATTAGTTCTAAAACAAAAGCAGCAGTAATTCTCATCCCGCGGATGGCAGCCTGCCCGGAAAATATTTTAGGATTTATAGTAACTTCAATTATTTTAGACATTATTAAATCTCTATCATTTTCAAAGAAATATAAGAAAAATAATGTTTTGATTATACTGCTTTACTGCTGCTTTCTTTAATGAGAGCTTAAAAAGAAAATTCAATGCAAGAAACCATTAACAGCTTTGATAAACAATTCAGGTTGATCGACGAATGTCATGTGTCCGCTCTTTGGAAATATTATAAGCTTTGAGCCTGCAATCTTCTCATGCATTTCTTTAGAGAGCGAAGGATTGCATTCATCATGATCACCGCATGTAATCAAAGTAGGAACCTTGATTATATGAAGCTTATCGACATATTCAACCGATTTAAGATTGCCGTCAATAATAAACTCGCCGTCAGAGCCCCACATCTCCCGGTAAAGATCCCATGACATATTGCCGTTTGCAACAGGATCATAATTTGGATCAGGATGATTCTGGTAAAGATACGGGAAATAACCTAAGCCCCAGGCTGCAATCATGTATGAATTTGTATAACGATTTCTTTCATAAGGAGCCCCATGTCCAAACAGACCTCCCTTCTCCATTTTATCTATTTTCGCACGTAAATCCGGGGTCATCTTCTCTTTCATCTTAACAAACACTTCATTCATCTGTGAAGTACTCGGAAATGTGCTGCACAAAATCAAATGAGATAAATTCTTTTGATACTTTAATGCATATGCCTGTGCTAAAACTCCGCCGTAAGAATGACCTAAAAGATTTATCTTGCCGAGATGTAAAGCCTTTCTAACAGCTTCAACATCCTCTACCATATTCTCAACCGTATATTTGGAAACGTCCTCCAGCTTTTGAGATCTACCGGAGCCGCGCTCGTCAATAAAAATTAATTTATTGGTTTTTGCAAGCGGTACCAGGTAAGGCAGAAAATAATCATGCGAAGCGCCGGGACCGCCATGCACTATTAAAAGCGGATCACCCTTGCCAAACTCTTCGTAATAGATCATTACACCGTTTGCATCAACATATCCCCTATGAATCGGGTAAACATTACCATCATTCGAAGAATTTTTCTGTCCGAATGCGGTAAATGAAAACAAGAATAGAATAGAAAATAATTTTATCATACTATCCTCCGATGGAAATAGATTTATTTTTTCTGAGATAAAGATAATAAAAATTCTGCTGCGCTAAGTTATACGGCGGTAATTAGCAAATCATTTCAAGCTTGTTTATTTTTGTTCGGTTAATTCAAATTACTCCATGCAGGCTTGCATTCATGCTTGGAATATGAGGATCCTTATTATCAAATTATTTTTTGCGCCCGTAGCTCAACTGGATAGAGCATTAGTCTTCGGAACTAAGGGTTGGGGGTTCAAATCCCTCCGGGCGTACAAACTATATGCTTTTCCCTGAAGATTCATACAAATATATGTTTGCGGCGCTGCAGGAGGCGGAGAAAGCTCTGCTTGACGATGAAGTCCCCGTAGGCGCTGTTGTTGTTCACGATAATAAAATTATCGGAAGAGGCTTTAACCAGGTGGAAAGACTAAAAGACGCAACCGCACATGCAGAAATGATTGCACTTACCGCTGCAGCAAACCATATCTCAAACTGGCGCTTAAATGAATGCGATATTTACGTAACTCTTGAGCCATGCATAATGTGTACCGGCGCTATGCTTGCATCAAGAATAAATAATATTTTCTTCGCAGCCTACGATAGTAAATTTGGCGCATGCGGTTCGATATATAATCTTGCCGA
>JAJYIL010000612.1 GCA_021790055.1 Bacteroidota bacterium | reverse complement strand
TCGTTCAGCAACTTCGGTAGCGCGAAATATCCCGAATCAATTAAAGTTAGTCAAGCGGTTAAGATTGTAAAAAGGCTTCGACCAAATTTAATTATTGACGGAGAAATGCAGGCAGACACTGCCGTAATGCCGGAAATCTTACTTGACAGCTATCCTTTCTCCGACCTCAAGTCAAAAGCAAATGTTTTAATCTTCCCGGATCTTAACTCAGGCAACATCGCTTATAAATTGATGGCGAGAATAGGACAGGCAACAGTAATCGGACCAATCCTAATGGGAATGAAAAAATCTGTTCACGTACTTCAGAGAGGCGCAACAGTAGACGATATAATAAATATGACGGCTGTTGCGGTTGTCGGCGCAAACAATAGACTAAAACAATAGACTCAAACAAAATAAAGTATAGGTATGTATAAAATCTTATTTGCTGAATTCATAGCACCAAATGTAAAAAAGTTCAAGATAGAAGCACCTAAAATTGCTAAGAAAAGAAAAGCCGGTCAGTTCGCTATAATTAGAGTTGATGAAACAGGCGAAAGAGTTCCGCTTACAATAGCTGATTCAAATATAGAAGAAGGCTCGATAACGATAATTGCTCAGGGTGTTGGTAAAACTACAAAGCAGCTTAACGAGCTCGAAACTGGAGATTTCATCTCAGATGTAGTCGGTCCGCTTGGAAAACCTTCGCATATTGAAAAGTTCGGGGTTGCCGTAAGCATCGGCGGCGGTGTTGGCACCGCAATAGCATACCCTACCGCAGTTGCATTAAAGCAAGCAGGCAATTATACAATATCAATTATCGGCGGTCGGTCTAAAGAATTCGTTATTCTTGAAAAAGAAATGAAGGATGTTTGCGACGAAGTTTATGTTACAACAGATGACGGAAGCTACGGCTACCATGGCTTTGTTACTCAAAAACTGAAAGACCTGATTGATGCAAAGCGGCAAATAGATTTCGTACTTGCCATTGGTCCAATCTCTATGATGAAGGCAGTTGCAGAAGTAACAAGAAAGCTGAAGATTAATACGATGGTAAGCCTAAATCCGATTATGGTTGACGGGACCGGAATGTGCGGCGGATGCAGAGCTACAGTTGATAACAAAACCGTATTCGTCTGTGTTGACGGACCGGAATTCGATGCGCACAAAGTTGATTTCGAAATTCTTGAAAGAAGAAACAGAAATTACCGGGAAGACGAGGAACTAGCACTGAAGAATTTTGCAAAGAAGATTCATGAACCGGTATTAGTTGAAGAAGGATCGAAAGAAAATAATTAGATAATATTTCTGTAAATAAATTTGGAGATTTAGTTTGGAGAAGCTTTCTAACAAAGAGAGAATGAAAATAAAGCGTCAAAGTATGCCAGAGCAGGATAGTGCCAAGAGACGAAGTAATTTTTTAGAAGTTAATTTGGGCTTAACAGAAGAACTTGCAAAGATGGAAGCGCTGAGATGCATTCAATGTCCTAAACCTACTTGTATTGAAGGCTGTCCTGTAAATGTAAAGATTAAGGATTTTATAGCTCTTGTTGCAGAAGGCGATTATTTAGGTGCCGCCGCAAAAATTAAAGAAGACAATATGCTTCCGGCAGTATGCGGAAGAGTTTGCCCGCAGGAAGAACAGTGCGAAGCAAAGTGTGTTGTAGGTAAAAAGAATGAAGCGGTGGCAATCGGCAGGCTCGAAAGATATGTAGCTGATTACGAACGCCAGCATAACGGTTCAAAAGTACCTGAGTTGAAATCAAAAAGCGGAAAGAAAGTAGCAATCATAGGAAGCGGTCCAGCAGGCTTAAGCTGCGCCGGAGATTTAATTCAAATGGGGCATGATGTTACTGTATTTGAAGCCCTGCATGAGCTTGGCGGAGTTTTAATTTACGGCATTCCAGAGTTCCGTCTTCCAAAAGACATTGTTAAAGCAGAAGTCGAATCCTTAAAAAAACTTGGTGTGGATTTCCAGACAAATTCCGTAATCGGATTTACAGATACAATTGATGAGTTGATGCAAAACGGATACAATGCGGTTTTCATAGCTGTGGGAGCGGGTCTGCCGCACTTCTTAAAAATTCCCGGAGAGAATCTTAACGGAGTCTATTCCGCGAATGAATTCCTTACAAGAGTAAACTTGATGAAAGCTTATAAGTTCCCTGATTATGATACGCCAGTATTTCATTGCAAAGATAAGAATGTTGCTGTCTTCGGCGGAGGCAACACTGCAATGGATGCAGTGCGTACTTCGAAAAGACTCGGTGCAAAAAATGCTTACATTATTTATCGTCGCTCCGATGTTGAGATGCCTGCAAGGAAGGAAGAAATTCATCATGCTAAAGAGGAAGGGATTGAGTTTATTTATCTTTCAAATCCAATTGAATTTATCGGTGATAAAAACGGCTGGCTTAAAGGAGTAAAAGTACAGAAAATGGAATTAGGCGAGCCTGATGCTTCGGGTAGAAGGAGACCGGTTCCTATCGAAGGATCGGAATACCTAATTGACATAGACATGGCTGTAATTGCAATCGGTAACGGCTCAAATCCGATAATTCAAAAAACAACTCCTGATTTACAATATACAAAGTGGGGGAACATTGTTGTTGATGAAGC
>JAJYIL010000611.1 GCA_021790055.1 Bacteroidota bacterium | reverse complement strand
CTATCTGTGCAAACTGCCATTCAAATCAATTTATTGATGAACAATATGCCAAAGCCGACAGCGTAACTGCTTATGTCAATTCAAAAGTAAAAGAAGCATCTGCAATTATGGAAGGACTGGTTAAGGACGGAATCATTTCATCCAAACCTTTTGCAAATGCAATTAGCTTTGATGCGTTTGATTTATGGCATTACTACGGAAGGACTGCGAAGTTCGGAGCTTATATGGGCGGTCCTGATTATGTGCAGTGGCATGGTGTTTATCCTCTTCTTGAAAAGCTAACAAAAATAAAAGAAGAAGCTGCTGCTCTCCGCGCAGCCAATAGACAAGGAGTAAGAAAATGAGCAGCATTAATATTTTTCATTTAGCCAACATTAAACTTCCGATGGCTAAAAACCGATTGCTTTTAGTATTTGTTGGAATAAATTTAATGTTTACCGGGATAGACGTAGCATTAGCTCATTCAATAAACGATTACGTTCCTGTTTATGAATGGATACCAATTATCTATTTTCCATTTGGTGCACTTTCGTGCATTATTGTCGGATTACAATCCCAGCCTAAAAAATGGACTGCATTAATTCATATTGCACTTATGCTGGTAGGAATAATTGTAGGCTTATTAGGAACTGCATTTCATGGTTACGCAGTTCTTAATCCTGAAGGTTATTTAACCTGGGCATGGGTTGTGTTTGGTTCGCCAATTTTAGCGCCGATGGCTTTTGCCGGAATTTCATTACTCGGCTTATATGCCGTAACTGAAGAAATTAATAATGAGCCTGGAATGCTGAAAGTTCCCGGGCTTGGAACATTCAAAGCTCCAATTTCAAGAGACAGGCATTTTTTATGGCTTGTTGGATTAGGCTTCGCAGCAAGTACGATTACTTCCATTATTGATCATGCACAATACGGTTATACTTTCTACAAAATGATTCCGATAATTTTCGGCTTGTTTGCTTCTTCGGTTGTAATATACCTCGCTGTTTCAAAAGAATGGACAAAAGGTGATGAGAATGTTTTCATCTGGACTATGATAAGCGCTGTTGTAATTGGAGTTCTCGGTTTTGGTTTTCATCTTGAGTCTGATTTAGCAGGCACCGGAGTATTCAGCCTTGAAAGAATTCTAGCCTTCGCACCTGTATTAGCTCCGCTTTTATTCAGCGATCTTGGAATGCTGGGTTTACTTGTTGTGGCTGAAGAAAAAAATTGATTTAAAGTACATCTATCACCGGTGAGAATAATTATTTTGAAAATAATATTTACAGTCTTAAAGAAAGGGACTTGCTATGAGCTTTTATAATGTCGTTCTGTTTTTCCATATTTCCGGCGCCTTTACTTTGTTTGTTGGTATGGGACAAGAATGGGTTGGAATAACGAGGCTGAATAATTCTATTAATCAAGATCAAGCCCGGGACTGGGCAAAATTTCTTTCATCTTTAAAATTTACTTACATAAGCGGAGGCATACTGTTGCTGATAACTGGCATTTATCTGGCTGCGGTAAGGTGGGGCTGGACCGACTGGATTATAGTTTCATTTTTACTGTGGCTTTATTTAGTATTACATGGAGCCTTAGTTACAGGAAGAAAAGTTTTAAAGTTCAGTGATTCCTTAAATCCAAAATCAGAAATGCATGAAGCCGAACTTAGCACACAAATAAGCAAATTAAAACTCTTGAATCTTTTACAGTCAAGGATTGCTGTGGGATTAGGAGCGATATTTATTATGACTGTAAAACCTAAAGTAACCGGATCTGTAATAGTAGTTATAATAGCATTTATTCTTGGAGTTCTGCCTCTGTTAACAAAGGGGAAAACTGCCGCAGCTAATTTAACCAAGATTGAAGGTAAAAATTAAGCCGGATAGCATTAGATGAAATAAAAGATTCTTTTACTGATATTAAAAATTTATTAGATCTCACGGTTGCCGAAATCGGTAAAACTCATTTAATCTTTCTAACGTTATTGTTAAATATAATACCGCTCTCACTTGAACAATTTTTTAAGAATTGTAATTCATATTTGAAGCCGTATTCTGCAGATGGATGCTTAAATTATAATGATGATTTAGTTAATTTACGACTATAAATTTTTCTGAAAGGTATTTTCAATGAAGCTATTTTTAACAGTATTATTGTTTTGTTTAAGTATATTTATCGGCTTTGACGAGGCTCAAAATTTAATTACAAACATACCCCATAGGAATAAAATCAGCCTTGACGGCAAATGGCATATCATTATTGATCCTTATGAAGTTGGTTACTATGATTACCGTTATAAGCCGAGAGCCGACGGATATTTCCTTGACCGGCATGCAAAAAGCAAAAGCGACCTTGTAGAATATGATTTTGAAAAATCCGAAACACTTGAAGTGCCGGGCGACTGGAATACTCAGAAGGAAAAGCTTTTTCTTTACGAAGGGACTATCTGGTATAAGAAGTCTTTTAACTATGAAGTTAAGCCTGGAGTAAGAGCCTTCCTTTACTTTGGCGCGGCAAATTACGATGCTATAGTTTATCTAAATGGCAAGAAGCTGGGAGAGCATGTCGGCGGCTTTACTCCTTTCAATTTTGAAGCTACACAGTATTTGAAGAACGGAAGT
>JAJYIL010000610.1 GCA_021790055.1 Bacteroidota bacterium | reverse complement strand
ATCTCTGACTTTCCGGATTCTGTCCTCTGACTTTCCGACTTCTGATCTCCGTCCTCTACCTGTTCTTTACCAACTGTTCGCTTATCCACACATACGTTTTCGCTATTCCAACTTTTAACGGCTGCGAAGGCTTCCAGCCCCGTCAGAGCCGGGCAGGCAAGCTTCTCTTGAATTAAATGGTTAACTGAGTTTTTTTCTCTAATCAATTTGAACGTGCATGTTTACCGTCTCCCCCGCCTAAGTTTTTTATTATTTCGACTTGAAGATTATAATTCAATCTCACTTTTCCGACTTATTATAAGGCTCAGCCAGATTAAGCATTTTTGCCTGCGCAGTTTCAAGAATAGAGTCCCTTATAAATGAACTTGCCTTGAGTATCTCAATGCCTATTAATTCACCCTTATTATTTAGCTCTGCAGTAATATTTGGGCTAAGCTCAACACTATTTGATTCTTTTTCTTCCGAAATAACAACATGCAAAACATCTTCATCACGAAAATATGTCATCTTTGTATTATTCATATTTAAACCTGCCTGACTTTATTCGAAAATTAATCTGCTTGCGTGTTGTAGCATGAACAGTAACAGGGGTAATAATATTGCCTTTTATTTCGTAGGGTATTAAAACCAGCTTTCTTCCATGCTTACCAACCGCAACTTTATTTAGTGAAATTATATCTAAATATCTTTATTGTTTTCTGCCAAATTCTTATCGCATACCGATCTCTCCTCATGATGAGGCTCCTCTTTAATGGCTGTTTTCTGATCTCCGACCTCCGACTTCTCCCAAAGGGATCCCGCCTAGCGGTGATAACTATTGACTTCTAATCTCTGAATTCTGATTTGCCTGTTGAGCACGCCTGCCCGTCCTGGCGGGAATTACGATTGTCGATTTAATTATCTTTGCCGTCCCCTATGAGCCTTTGGATTATCAATGTACAGTTTTAACTCATTCTAAGTTTTTACTTTGTGTTTTTTGCCTAAAGTATTTTTCTTAGGACGAGTTTCATTTGAAGCGGCATCAATATTCTTGCGGTAATATTTATAAATTTCTTTATATTCCGGTGATGTTTGAAATTCTTCCTCCGGAATTTCGACAGCTCCCATTTTTTGCAATTCTGCTTCAATTTCATCTGCTGTTATCATTCTCTTCTTCATCTTTGAATCCTTTAATAAATTCTTTATAGTTCTCCATCAATATAAGGGAATAGTAATACACTTTCAGACACCGATATCTGCCTCGGCTGGTGAGCTCGCCTGCCCCGCTGCGGCGGTGGTCGAACCATGGTTGGTGAGCAAGTCGAACCATGGTTGGTGAGCAAGTCGAACCACTGTCCTCCGATTTCTTCATTCCTACAATCCTTTCGGATTTTCGATTTGCGCCTGTCCGTCCTTTGGCGGAATTGTTTATTCATGAATAAATAAAACAATAATCAATCCTGAAATTCTCACCGTTCTTCACTTCTTAAACCTGGACTTCCCAAACTCTTCTATACTTATTACTATTTTTCCGGTTCTTGTTATTTCTTATAAATTCATTTTCAAGCTTCTGCAATTCAATAATTATTTTTACCTTTTCTTCAAAAGGCATTTTGGCGCGACTTTTATGGTAATTTATTTTTGTCTCGGCAACATTTAAAAGATAATTTTTATTCATTTACTTCACCATTAAATTTTTTATATATTTCCAATAAACCAAATCGTTTAATAATTTCAAGAAAATTATCTTTATCATAATTGGCTTCAATTAAAAATCTTGCTAATCTCTCTTTATCAGTCAGTCTGCCGGTTTGGAGCATAATTGCCATTAGATATTCAGGTTTTAGAATATATGCAATCTCTTCAAAGAGTGTAATTTTATCCGAATTTTCTAATGCTTCTTTTATAAGATCATTGTAGGCTAAAAGAAATTGAACCGGGATGCCTTCAATAATAATATGTTCACTTTCCAAAGTATATCCGCTTTGCTTCGCCCATTCATATATTTTAGTAAGTGGATTAAGTACTTTTTCTTCACCCGGTATATGAACAATTAAATCTAAATCATAGGTAACAGAAGGTTCTATGTAATAAAATTGTGCTATACCTCCTGCTATGGCATAATCCGTCACTATCCCCGATTCTACCAGACTATTTATTTTCTTTAATGTATTTCGCATAATTTATTATAGACGGGAAAGTATAAAAATATTTTAATAATAGAAGTTACGAAAAATTTATCTCATGCAATTCCCGCAATGTAATTTTGAATGCAGGGTGACACATGCTCGTCCTGCCGGGATTGTCGAACAAAAGCTCAATCATCAATCCTTCAATCGACATTCCAATCATTCCAAACACTCATCTAATCTTCTAAACTTTTGCCCTCTATCTATAAGCATCTCTTCTGTATTTCACTTTATATATTTTAATTGACTTAGTATAATTATCGATTCCATAAGCACTCTATAATTTCTATTCTTATCCTCCAAAAGTTCTCTGAGGCTTTTAATTTCTTGCTTCCTAATGGATAAGAATCATTTGCAAGCGCTTTTATTTTAGATATAATAGAATTGAAATAATCGGCTGGTATTTTTCTTAAATCTTTTGCTGCAGAGATCGG
>JAJYIL010000609.1 GCA_021790055.1 Bacteroidota bacterium | reverse complement strand
GACATATCAGTAAGCTCCTGGTTTTCACCCGCATTAGTTAGGCTTGCAAAGAATGCGGTAATATTCCTCATCTTCAGAAAATCGACAAGACGCAGCAGCATTATTTTTACTTCTGTATGGTTTCCTCCCATGACAAATGCATCAATCGGGTCAAGAACAACAATTTGCGGTTGAACTTTATTAATTAATTTGATAGTTGTCGTTAGGTGATGTTCCAACCCAAATAGAGTCGGACGTGTTGCATGAAAGTGAAGCAGTCCTTTTTTTACCCACTGTTCTAGATGTATCCCGATTGAAGCCATATCGCGCATAAACTGGCTCGGAGATTCTTCAAAAGCAAAATATAGAATGCGTTCGCCGCGCTTGCAAGCCGCTTCTACAAATTGCGCTGCAAGGCTCGTCTTGCCAGTACCGGCTGTACCCGAAACAAGCACAGTACTGCCGCGATAATAACCTTTACCGGAAAGCATAGTATCAAGTCTTGGGATGCCGGAGGAAATTCTTTCGTTTGATGAAATGTTATTCAATCCAAGCGAAGTTACGGGCAGAACAGAAAAACCATCTTCATCAATTAAGAAAGGATATTCGTTTGTACCGTGCGTTGAGCCGCGGTATTTAACAATACGCAATCGTCGTATAGACGATTGATCGCTTACGCGATGATCCAGCAGGATGACGCAATCGGAAACATATTCTTCCAACCCCTGGCGGGTTAAAGTGCCGTTACTTCGTTCCCCGGTAATTATTGCGGTGACGCCTTTCTTTTTCAACCAGCCGAATAACCGCCGTAGTTCTGTTCGAACAATAGTAGGATTGGGAAGCGCTGAAAACAGTGATTCAATAGTATCCAGCACAACGCGCTTAGCCCCGATGCTTTCAATTGCATTATGGATACGAACGAATAAACCTCGTAAATCATATTCGCCGCTCTGCTCAATTTCTCCTCGTTCAACATTAATGTGCTCAAGCCAAATTTTTTTATTTGCAACAAGGTTGTTCAAATCGAATCCAAGCGATGCAACATTTGCCGTTAGTTCTTTCTCGGTTTCCTCGAATGAAATAAATACACCGGGCTCATTGTAAAGCGTTGCACCGTGAACAAGGAACTCCATCGCAAAAAGTGTCTTTCCGCATCCGGCACCGCCGCATACAAGGGTTGGTCTGCCTTTTGGTAAGCCTCCGCCGGTAATTTCATCCAGCCCTTGAATACTGGTGGGAGATTTTGGAATGGTCTTTCGCTGAAATTTTAATTCTTTCTTTTTCATAAGATTTTTCCCATGAAGTAATTTGACTAATTCTTCCTATTATTTGATTACTGAAAATTGTTATAACTAAAATCGATTGACGTAGGTTACTATTCTATTTACAATATATCACACCGGCATCTTCGAAGATATTTCAGTATGTGTTTTCCATACCTCACCTAATTATAGAAACATCTTTAAAACAAATAAATAGTCCAAAGGGATGAAAAAGGAACTACATCTTTTGGGTAGTTGCCGGTATCGTTATAAATGCAAATTACTTACCGGTCAATGGAGAAGTATCACTATCAGTATTATATAAGTCGGAGAGATGAGCGTGTTTTGCAATCTGCACGCGTGTATTAAGCGCTAATTTTTCGAGGATGTTATGGACGTGGCTCTTTACTGTGTAAGTCGATAGATGAAGTGCTTGAGCAATTTCTTTATTAGTTGCGCCATCCGCAATTAATTCGATTACCTGCTTCTCGCGCTTTGTCATGCGAACGGATTCAAGGATTACAGTATGATTGGATCCTTTAATTGCATGTTCAACTATTTGAGAAAATAGCGAGCTGGTTAAATGCGGCGGCAAAACTTGAATGCCTTCATACACTGATCGAATCGTTTTTAAAAATTCCGAGACGCTTATATCTTTTAACATGAACCCCGAAACCCCGGCTTGTACAAATTCTAATACATCTGTCTGCAGCGGTATAAGGTCCATTACTATTATTTTGATTTCCGGAAAATTCTGCTTGATTATTTTTACAACCTGCAAACTGTTTTGGCTTCGCAGACCGAGATCGAGAAGCACTATCTTAGGGCTTAACTTGCCCAACATTATCAAGATGTTTTCACCGTTGCCAACTGTAGCAATAACATGCATATCGGCTTGCTTTTTAAGCATTGAAGCAATGCCATCCCTTAAAAGTCTATTGTCTTCAATAAGCAGTATCTGGATTTTTTTCATTATGCTTCTAATTATGTGAAAAGCTAAACGCTATTTGGGTTATACTTAAAATCTCCTGGCATCATTTCATATACGATCTGATTGATAAATTATATTAATCTAAATTCCCAAAACATTCATTCTTAATATATTTAGAAAATTGCTTTATGTAAAGTGAATGTAAACTTCGAACCTTTACCCAATTCGCTATCAACCCAAATTTTACCGCCGTTTCTTTCGACAAATTCTTTGCAAAGCGGTAACCCAAGCCCGGTTCCTTTTTCTCCGTTAGTTCCGCTTGTGGTAGATATCGTGTTGAAGTCGAACAGTGCAGAAGATTTTCTTGGTTCGATGCCTATTCCGGTATCCTGAACAGACACTTCTACAAAACCTTCTTTGCCGGCAGCGGATACA
>JAJYIL010000608.1 GCA_021790055.1 Bacteroidota bacterium | reverse complement strand
CAGATACTTTCTTCTTTAATCTCTTTTGGAATTAAGTAAGCCGCAATTACTCCCAGTATAACAATCATCAAAAGATAAAAGTAGGCATTATGCACGGCACCAGCTAATATATCTCTAAGTTGTTCAATATAAGATGGAGATAATTTCTCGCGCTGTAATGGATCAATAAGCATTTTTATTATATCAAGATTTTTCCCGGACGGCGGCAGGCTGCTTTTTATATTATCGGCTAAAAGGCTTCCGAACAAGGTTGCGCCGAGCGTTCCGCCAATCATCCTCATGAATGCATTTGAGCTTGTTGCCACTCCTCTTTTAGACCATGATACCGCACGCTGAACTACAACAATGGAAGTTGTTGATGATAGCCCCAACCCAAGACCAAGAATAAAAATATATGCCGCTGCAGTAAAATAATTTGAAGACTTGTTTATCAGTAAAAGAAGAGCAGAGCCGGCAATCAGAATAACAGCGCCTGTAATCCCGGCAAATCTAAAGCCGATCCTTAAGATCAGCTTGCCGGACTGGCTTGAAGCGATGGGCCAGCCGATTGATAATGAGGCAAGAAGAAACCCGGCTGCAATAACTGAAGTTCCCAACACACCCTGTGCAAACATTGGAATAATTAAACTGACTGCTATTGTTGCAATACCCACTATCATCGACAAAATATCCGGGAATACAATTACCGGCAGCTTAAATAGATCAAAATGAATTACCGGATCGAAGGCGCGTCTTTCGACAATTCCTAAAGCAAAAAATAAAATTATGGACGCGGTTATCATTCCTATAAATCTTATATCGGTTACTGCCCACTGGCTACCTGCTTCGAGAAGGGCAATAAGCAGAAAAGAAATTGCCAGTACCAATAAGATGGAACCGGCATAATCAATCCTGCTTTGATCCTGCCTGCCTGAATGCCCGCTTTTTATTTTTAAACGTGCTGCTTCTTTAAGCTTTGTTAAATCTTCATTTAAAGAAAATGAAGTAAGAAACATTGCAGTAATACCGATCGGTACGTTGATAAAAAAGACCCATCCCCAGTTAAAGTTTTGAACAATTATTCCGCCGATAGCCGGACCGATAACTGCCGAGATTCCCCAGACGCTGCTTAGATAGCCTTGAATTTTGGCTTGTTCGCGCAAACTATATACATCCCCTATAATAGTCTGGCTTACCGGCAGAACCGCACCGGCGCCTAATCCCTGTATCGCGCGGAATAAAATAAGCATATACATATTCCGTGCAAACCCGCATAATACCGAGCCAAGTATAAAAAGCAGCACACCGAAAGTAAAGATTTTTTTTCTTCCGTATATGTCGGATAATTTTCCATACAACGGAATGGTTACTCCTTGAGTAAGAAGAAAAGCCGAAAATACCCAGCTAAAAAGATTAAAGCCGCCAAGATTACTGACAATGGTTGGAACGGCTGTTGCTACTATGGTTGATTCAACTGCAGCCATAAAATTTGCAAGCATCATTGCAAATAGTATAAACATCCTCAGCGAATATCCCGTTGCTTTTTCTGTAGAGATAAAAGATGCTTTCCCCATTAAATTTCCTTTTGATTTTAATATCCTGCTCAAAGATAAAAAAGAAATTTTTTAAGTAGAAATTCCATAATCTGATTTTAAGCAGAAATTATTCCCCTTGGCATTGTTATTTTTGCAGATTGAATATCGGATTAAATGAATAACCCTACAGAAATATTAAAACAGTTTTTCGGATTTGATTCCTTACGCGGAAAGCAGGAAGAAATTATTAACCGGATAGTAAATGAAAGAAAGCATGCGCTCGTCCTGATGCCCACAGGCGGAGGCAAATCACTGTGCTATCAGATTCCTGCGCTGTGTTTTGAAGGCGGAACAATTGTAATCAGCCCTCTTATCGCTTTAATGCAGGACCAAGTTGACGCATTAAGAAAGAAGAATGTTCCAGCTGGATTTATAAACTCAACTTTAAGTAAGCAGGAAAGAGATAACTATCTTGCAAATTTCCTCGATGGTAAAATTAAGCTTCTTTACTTAACTCCGGAAAGATTTAGAAAGCGGGAGTTTATTGATAAAATAAAAGAAAAGAAAATTGATTTACTTGCTGTGGATGAAGCTCATTGTATTTCCGAATGGGGACATGATTTCCGACCCGATTATTCTCGTCTTGCAGAGTTTAGGGAACTGATAGGCAATCCGCTGACAATTGCACTTACAGCTACTGCCACTCCGGAAGTTCAGAAGGACATAATTAATAAGCTGAATATACCGGATGATGAGGTCAAAATTTTTCATGAGGGAATTAATCGACCAAACTTAAGGCTTGAGGCGCTGGATATATTCGATGATAAGGAAAAGTATGCTGCGATTATTTCTGTCCTTAAAAATTACGAAGGCTCCGGAATAATTTATTTTGCTTTAATTCAAACTCTTGAGAATTTTTCCCAATTGCTTTCGGACAACGGCTTTAAACACGGCATTTACCATGGCAAGTTGGAAGACAAGCAGCGCAAGCAGATGCAGCGAGATTTCCTGTGTGGTAAGCAGAATCTTATTCTTGCAACCAATGCCTTCGGTATGGGTATAGATAAGCCGGACATCAGGTTTGTTATTCATGCCG
>JAJYIL010000607.1 GCA_021790055.1 Bacteroidota bacterium | reverse complement strand
TATTCAACAGCGAAAGCTCTGCTAAATCCTTTTTGTCAAAAAAATTTTTAAGAGTATTATCCAACCATAATTGGTCGTTTTGAGAAAAGATCTTCCCGGTTTCGTCTTGTGTTTTCAATTTTTATCAACTTTGCAAATATAGCCATCACCAGAATTAAATCTTTTCAGTTATTTCGCTCTGCTATTTGGCGAAAGCGTAGCGTGAAAAGTGATCTATCTTTGCGCCGATGACAGTAATGGTACCGGTTCTATAATTTAATAAAATGCCATTGTTCTCTATCGTTGAAAGATTACCGCTGTCGTCAACAAAGTAGAAACCAACATTATCTCTTGTAATGCCCATTTGCTGCAGGTTTAATCCGCTGAAAGACAAGGTAAGTCTTAATGGTCTTTCAAACGTCATATGCGGCGAGAAATCCAAACCCGCATATTCATTATCCGTTGTCATAGTGATGGTAGTTGTTCCATCAAATGCATCCCGTGGAATAAAAAGGTTTGCAAATGTTTTAATTTCATTGCCATTTACGTCGGTATAACTTCCGTGTAAAGTCAATACGCTTCCGTGTTTTCCATTTACTTCTTTACTTACAGATAAATCGGAAGATTTACTTAACCCTGTTTTGGCAGGCAACTTTACTACTTGCTTGCCGGAAGAAGCCGGCTGAGGTGAATTATTTGTAACAAGGTCCGAGCATCCAAATAAGAACAGACCTATGGAAATAGCAGCAAGTATCAGCAGTTTTTTCATTTTGTTACCCTTGTAAAAATTTAATTGAAAATTGTATAGCGCTTTTCTAAATAGATATTTAATGCAGGTGTTTCTTATCAACAGGTGTGCCATAAAAAAGGGTAGTTTTTTTACAATAGGTGCCGGTCACATGGGAAGGTCGGAAATTTTTACTGGAAATTTTAGGTAAATATTACCGTAAAAATCTTTTTATAGTTTGGTTGCCATGTTAAATGACAGTCATGACGATGAATTTGTCTATCTTATAATTTTAGAAATCTCTCTGAATTCATCTGTTCCGCAAACGTTCAGAAGCTCAAATAAAATAGCTTCCGATGTTGATATTTCGATTTTATGCGCTCTCATTCTGTCGAGAGCGATACGGTAATCAATTTCTTTTCTTGAAGAGACTGAATCTGCGGCAACATCAACCTGGAAACCGCTTACAATAAGGTCCAGCGCTGTTTGCTGAACGCAGACATGGCATTCGATTCCCGCAATTACCACCTGGGATACATTGTTATCAATAAGCCTGGTAAAGAAATTTCCCGCGCCCGAACAGCTGAAGCTCATTTTTTGAATCGGACTTAATCCTTCAAGCTCATGAAGCAGCGGCTCTGCAGTAGAGCCCAAACCTTTTGGATATTGTTCGGTATAAAAAATCGGGATGTTTAATGTTTTAAATCCTTTTATTAGCTTAAGCGAATTAGTTACTACTTGTTCGGGATTGTTCATAACCGCCAGTATTTTTTCCTGGATGTCGATTAGTAATAGTGCAGATTTTTTTCTGGAGAGTATAATTTTATTTCTTTCACTCGGTGCTTCCATAATCTTCCTTTCAAAATCTAATAAATTGGATCCATACCATACTTGCCGCAGGCGTACATCATCAAGAGGGATGTTAGATCAATTAGCGCTTTCTTCTGATCCTCCGCATAAATAACCAGGTCATAAACTTCGGCTACAAACTGCATGTTCTTTAATATTTTTTTTAATTCCAGATAAGTGGGGGTGCCGTGCCAGTTTGCTACTTCTTTAATAAGCAGGTTTTCGTGTCTTCGCAGGAACTCAGCAAATGAAATTGTTCTTGTAGAGACAGGAGTTCTCGGTCTGCAAATGTTAATTAGATCATTAAAGTATGTATCCCACTTCTCGGCAAGCTCTTTGTTCCGGTTCTGCATAACAAACCTTGCCTTTTCAAGCGAGAACTTTGCCTTAGTCGACGGCTTAACGTTCGGGGTAAGTGCATAACCGTCATAGCTTATGTATCCGGTTTCGTCGTCAATGTATTTCCACCTTTTGACAAGCTGGTTTTCGCTGAGAGTAATAATAACCTTGTCGAGACCGCTGTCGACAACAATAAATTTATTCTGCTGTTCATTAATAACAGTGAACCAGTGTTCCCAGTTATCGACGCTTAATATGCAAGGTAAGCCTTGCTTAAGATGCTCACTTAAAATTTTTACTGCTTCCTCGGGAGTCTCGCGCCTGAAATACTTCATTTTGCAGTCAAAACTTTTTGCCGCCTTAGCCAAACCGATTTCATCTGTACCGTACCACCATGTACTGCCTGCCCGTTTACCGATTTCTCTTTCATTCTCGAATCTGCCGAGCATGACCAGCGCATACTTTAATGCGAACGGTCCGCATTGATATTTATAAGGTTGAGGATAAAAGCTCATAGCGATGTTGTTTTTGCATTTGCAATTTAAGTAATGTTAATGATTAAATCATCAGGTAAATTTTGCTGCCTTGAAGATTTTTTTTATCTTTCGACATGAAGCATATAAAAGTAGCGGTTGTTTATAATGAATCTAATCCCGAGCTTTATGTAAAATCGGGAGATTTAACTCAAAAGGAGCTACCTTTTATCCCTTATTTCAGAT
>JAJYIL010000606.1 GCA_021790055.1 Bacteroidota bacterium | reverse complement strand
TTGAGAAACTACCGGGGACCTAAATTCAAACTCCGATTGCAAACGCGCTGCTAAGATTGAATATGCAGCGTTTAACGGAATAGTCGCCAGAAATATTCTAAATACAATTAGCGTTGATTCGAAATCAGAAGACGAAGCATTGCGCAGATAAAGATGAACAACCGGCGATGAAAAATAGAAAAGAATTGCCGCAATTAGTAAGCCTAATAAAGAAAATGTCCAGAAAATTGAGCTTGAAAAAGAACTAACATTTTCCGGGCTTTCAACTTTAATTCTATTGTAATTCGGAATAAAATAATTCTGACCGAGGTATAAAATAACCGTGTTGATGGTTACCGGAAGGACAGCACCAACTAAGTAAAGATCAAATTGTGTATTCAATCCGAAAAAGTTTGCAAACACAATCTCCCTTATTAAGCCAAGCCCCTTCCCTGCCAATCCAACAACCGTTATAAGGATTGAAGCTCCCGCGACCGTTGAAGTAAAGCTTTTTCCTTCCATTCATTCATTCTTTAATAACAATTCCGTTATAACATTATACCTTATAGCGTATGCCATATTCCCAATAACTAAATTACTTTCTTAAAATATTCCAAAGTAACTCTCAAGCCGTCCGACCTATCTACTTTAGGTTCCCATCCTAAAATCTTTTTCGCTCTGGTAATATCCGGCTGTCTTACTTTCGGATCGTCGACCGGCAGCTCCTTATAAGCAATCTTACTTTTAGTCCCGGTAAGCTTGATAATTTCTTCTGCAAATTGCTTGATGGTAATTTCCGCCGGGTTGCCGATATTAACCGGCTCGGTTTCATTAGACATTAACAGCTTAAAGATTCCATCTACAAGATCGGATACATAGCAGAAGCTTCTTGTTTGTGAGCCGTCGCCGAATACCGATAAATCTTCTCCACGTAAAGCTTGACCAACAAACTCCGGTAGCGCTCTTCCGTCATCAAGACGCATGCGCGGACCATATGTATTAAAGATTCTGACGATTCTCGTATCGACTCCGTGATAACGGTGATAAGCCATGGTCATCGCCTCGGCAAATCTTTTAGCTTCATCATAAACGCCTCTTGGACCAATCGGATTTACGTTCCCCCAGTAATCTTCAGTCTGCGGATGAACACTCGGATCGCCATATACTTCCGAAGTCGATGCAAGTAGCATCCTTGCTTTCTTTTCTTTTGCCAGCCCTAAGACCTTATGCGTTCCCAAAGATCCAACTTTTAAAGTCTGAATCGGAAGCTTCAAATAATCAATGGGGCTTGCAGGCGAAGCAAAGTGTAATATATAATCTATCCGTCCAGGTATGAAAATATAGTTTGTAATATCATGCTTTACAAAAGTGAAGTTTTCATTTCCTGCAAGATGAGAAATATTGTTGATATTACCGGTAATAAGATTATCAACGCAAGCTACTTTGAATCCCTCAGCCAATAGCCTATCGCAAAGATGCGAGCCTAAGAAGCCGGCTCCGCCTGTAACAACCGCCGTTGGTTTAAACAATTTTATTCTCCTTATTTTTTAATAAATAACTTCTGGTCTTATTTTCTTTTACCAGAACAATCATACACATAAAAATAAAAACAAAAACAGTTCCGACAATAGTAGAAAAAGCAATACGCGGTGATGCAGCCTTCAAAGGAGGAATAGCTGCATCAAGTACCTGAACCGTCGGGACATCTTTATTTTCCTGGATCAACTCTTTGTAATACTGCTGCTGAAGTAATGAATATACTTCATTTTGGATTTTCACTTCGCGCAGAAGGTTGGTAAGCTGCCTGCCGAGCTCCGGTACATTTTTGAAAGTAACCAGGTAATCCCGGTTGCCCATTTCCATTTTTGAATATTGATTTTTCAACTGGGTAAGCTTATCCTTCAATGCAAGCAATGTTTTATTGTCTGCCCGCAGGTTTTTTTGCAATGTACCTATCTCGATCTCGGTCTTTACTATTTCGGCACGAATTACAGCCGCAGCATTTATAGCAGCGTTAACCTGTTCGGGAAGCGAAACCGCCTTATTTTTTTCCTGGAAAAACATAAGCGCATCCTCAACCGAATCCAATCTTACTTTTGTTTGAGCCAACTGCTGTCCTATAAACTCACGCGTTTTCTTT
This sequence comes from Bacteroidota bacterium, assembly GCA_021790055.1. Lineage (GTDB taxonomy): Bacteria > Bacteroidota > Ignavibacteria > Ignavibacteriales > Ignavibacteriaceae > FEN-1297. Next base: position 499 of record JAJYIL010000606.1, on the reverse strand, counting down.
GCTGTAGAGATTAATTTCTCCCGGTTAATCAAATCCAAAGCCTTAACAAAGCTGTTGGATAAAGATGCGGATAAATTTCTTATCGAATCACGCTGCGTTATAAATAATGGAAATAATGAACCCGTTACATTAACGCTCAGAGAAATTATTCCTTCCTTGGAAACTTCAACATTCAAATTGTCGTCAAGCTTCTTCGCAGCCTTAAACTTGTTCGGTATTCCATAAAAGTTTTGAAGATTATTTTCAGCCACAACATAAAGCGCGGCTGTGCGGCTTTTCAATATCTGCATATAAAGCTGCGAATTGGATGAAGTGCCGCTTTCAAAAAAAAGGTTAGAAAGGTTCTGCCCGCCAAGCAGGTTTTCAAATCCCTGCATACCAGAGACTTTTTCAGGCGGCAATACGGTAACCGTAGATCGGTATGTTACAGGGTAAACCAATAATAAGACTATAAAGATAATTGCCGCAGAAAGAAAAGTAATTTTTAAAATCCTAATCC
>JAJYIL010000605.1 GCA_021790055.1 Bacteroidota bacterium | reverse complement strand
TTTTGCGGCAAGCGAGTCTTTAACGGAAGTAGTTACTGAATCTTTATTGAAAACAATTATAGAATTACCTGCAAAGGAAAAACCACCCCAATAAAGGAAGAAATATAAAATGATTATGAAAGAAAATTTCATAAAGAAATATTTTCATTTATGCTAAATTTCATTGACGCATCATTTATAAAATGCCAATGCAGATGCACCTTTAATACCGGCATCATTTTTTAATTTTGCAGGAAGCACTTTAATTCTTTTGCGGAGCGGCTTAAGAACTCTTGCCGAAATAGTTTCCTTAACCGAATTGAAAAGAGGAGTTCCGAACCCTCCGACCCCACCGCCGATAATAAAAGTTCCATTATCCAAGCAATTACCAACTGATGCCAAGGCAGTGCCTAAATACTTTCCGAGACTTTGGACAACCCCCTTTGCATATTCGTCTCCTTGTTCAAGTGCAGTTTGAATTATTATCGGCGTAAGTAAATTCAAATCATTATTAATGAGCTGCCAAATTTTAGAAGACTGATTGTTTTCAAGTTCCGTTTGAACCCGTTTGACTATATAACTATTTCCGAGATAAGTTTCAACGCAGCCAAAGGAGCCGCATTTACATTGGGGTCCGTTTATGTCGATAGAAATATGTCCAATTTCGCCGGCAGCTCCGAACTCACCACGGAAAAGTTTTCGATTATAAATAATTCCGCCGCCAACACCCGTTCCTAAAGTAACCATTACAAAAGATTCGTAAGACTTTCCGGCTCCAAAAATCATTTCGCCAATAGCCGCAGCGTTAGCATCATTTTCAACTTTAACATCAATCTTAAATTCCTTTTGAATAATCTTTCCAAGATTTACCTTTCCCCAGCCTGGGAGGTTCGGAGGATCTTCAACGGTACCTTTTTTTGTTGAAACAGTCCCCGGCGATCCGATACCTATTCCGTGAATGCGAAGTTCATTTTTGTTTAAGACTTCGTCAATGCTTTTTTTTATTTGCTGAATAACCTTTTCGGGTCCTCCCTGTGCTTTTGTTTCGACAGAAACTTTCTTAATGATTTTTCCGTTTTGAGAGACAATTCCAACCTTCACATTTGTGCCGCCGAGATCAACCCCTATAGCATATTTTTCTTGTTTTGACATACATGTTTTCCTAAAAAATAATTCTGAGCAAATGAGTGAATATTAGTTTGAGAAACTTAAGTTTACAATTTTCAATTGTTGCGGATAAGTAATATCACCAATTATGGTGGATACAGTAGGCTGCGCATAAAGAACAAGTTTAGAAGACGTTCCTTTATTTCCGCTAATAGCCAGCGCCAGATTTACAAGTGACTCATAATCTTTATCAGCAAAGAATTTAAAGAGATCAAGGCGGACTTGAATCGGGATAACAGTGACTTCTCCAGTGCCGGGAACTGTTATAGGGCTTTCAATATTTCCGGAAATTGTTTGCTTATCATCGATATATAAACTCCATGGAAAAGACTTTATAGTAGCATCGGTTCTTGTATAGCCGCCTTTACCGTCGTTTGGATTTTTCGCTTCAACATTTAAGGTAAAAGTAACAGGAAAGCTTCGTTGAGCTATTGCCGCAGTTAACTTCAATACTTCTATCGGGTTGAAATCCCTAACTGAAGTTTTCCCTTCAAGGCTAACACCGTTTACCATAAACCGGTCCACGTTTCCAAGCCTAAATTGAATTCTGGAAATATTTACAATAGTCTTATAAATACTGCAGTGTATATTAGTGACAGCTAAAATCGCAACAAATAAAACTACAAATGATTTTTTCATTTTATATATTCTTTGGATTCATCGATCTTTTGTAATATAATTTCAGCGACTTTTAATGCACGCAGCCCATCTTCTCCTGAAACAATCGGCTTTTGCTTAGCTAAAATAGAGTTAACAAATAATTCAAGCTCATACTTGAGAGCATTAATTTCTCTGATTTCCGGCTGTTCGTAAATAATTCTTTTCTTTTTTTCACCAACTCCAATTTCTCCGAATGAAATTGAAGATGTATCAACTTTTTCTTCCACCGGGGTAAGGCGAAAAACTTCCGAGACGCCCGTAATAAAGTCGAGAGATAGATAATTATCTCTTTGGAATATTCTCATCTTTCTCATTTTCTTTTGCGAAATACGGCTTGCCGTAACATTTGCTACAGCTCCATTTTCGAATTGTATCCTGGCGTTTGCAATATCGATAGTATCGGATACGACTGCAACTCCGCTGGCATCAATATTTTTTACTTCGCTATTTACCAGACTTAAAATTATATCGATATCATGAATCATTAAATCCAAAACAACGGCAACATCAGTACCGCGCGGATTAAACTGTGCAAGCCTGTCCGTTTGAATAAACATTGGCTGTATAATATATTTTTCAAGAGAAATTAAAGCAGGGTTAAATCGCTCAATATGCCCCACTTGTAAGTTCAAATTTTTATCGTTCGATAATTTAACAATCTCTTCTGCTTCTAAAATTGTTGCAGTAATCGGCTTTTCCACAAAAACATGGCGATTCTTTTGGAGTGACTGTTTGACAAGCTCATAATGAGCCCTGGTTGTAGCTGCTACGGAAACGGCATTAACAGAATTTAAGAGTTCTTCAATGCTCTCAAAAACC
>JAJYIL010000026.1 GCA_021790055.1 Bacteroidota bacterium | reverse complement strand
ATTCGGGCTTCTCGGAATTGCCGCTTTCCTTTTTATTACCGGCGCACAGAAAAGACAGACAGCAAAAATTTATTTGGGACTGGCTATTGCTGTCCTGACTTTATTCTTCTTCTGGTTCATGAGTTTTTGGGGAGAGGCTCTCTGGTTTGAAAACCTCGGCTACGGAAACCGGTTTTGGACTATCGTTTATTCCAACGGTGGCTTTGGGATAGCCGGCGCAGTAATCGGATTTATTCTAATTTATCTTTTAACTTTTTCAATTCCGAAGGAACATAAAATAATTCTCGGCGGTTCAAAAATTCTTTCAATAATTATTGGAGGAGTATGGGGAATTTCCAACTGGGATGTAATCCTAAAGTTTTGGGATAGAGTTAATACCGGTTTAACAGACCCGATACTCGGCAAGGATGTCGGATTTTATCTTTTCACTTTACCTTTCCTTGACAATGTTTATGTGCTTTTAATTCTTATTTCGCTTGTTGCTTTGGTGGGCTCAGTATTTTCTTCGCTCTTTAGATTTACCGGAGATAACCTGGTGCTTTACTACCCCACCCCGGGAGAAATTAGAACCGACAAATTTTACTTTCCATTATACTTAAACAGCGCTGTCTTTATCATTATACTTGCGGCGCAAAGGTTTTTAGACCGCTATCATCTAATGTATTCTACTACCGGTGTTGCTGCCGGTCCAAGCTGGACTGACGTAAACATAATGCTGCCGGCATACACGGTAGTAATTATTTTAATGGTTATTATAGGGCTTTCATTGGTTGTTCCCGCCCTCAGAAAGAAGTTTCAAAATTTCTTTTATATGAAATTTCATATTCTTCCAGAGCGTTCACACATTATGGTTTTAGCGGGTGCAGGTATTACGATAATTGTAATCTGGCTGCTTGCTTTTACTGTTGTTCCCGGAATATTTGAATGGCTCGTCGTACAGCCGAACCAAATTACTTTTGAAAGACCTTATATAGCAAACAATATAAAGTTCACGCGGTACGGATTTGATTTAAACAGGATTAAAGAAAAGCAATACCCGATGAACGGGACTCTTACTCCTGATGTTGTGAATAACTATCCGGGCATTTTCGAAAATATACGCCTTTGGGATTGGAGAGCACTCCAAGCTGTATACAAACAATTCCAGGCATTCCGCCTCTACTATGAATTTTCCGATGTAGATATAGACCGTTATTATGTTAATGGTAAATACAGGCAGGTAATGGTTTCCGCACGCGAGATGAATATAGATAATTTGCCGATACAAAGCCAAACGTTTGTGAATAAGCGCTTCCAATATACTCACGGCTTCGGAATAACAATGGCAGAGGTAAATGAATTTACTCCGCAGGGCTTGCCCCATCTTTTAATAAAAGATATCCCGCCTGTCAGTGAAGATTCATCATTAACTGTTAAGCAGCCGCAAATTTATTTCGGTGAGCTGACAAATACCCCGGTTGTTGTTAATTCAAAGCAAAAAGAGTTTGACTATCCGAGCGGTGAAGATAATGTTTATACAAGATATACCGGCAAAGGCGGCGTCCGCATCTCTAATTTCTGGCGGAAGTTTTTATTTGGTTGGAAGTTTGACGGAACAAACTTTTTGTTTTCAGATTACCCTACAGACAGCAGCCGCATCATGTTCCACAGACAAATTGAAGAACGTGTTAAGCTACTTGCGCCGTTCCTAAAGTTTGATAAGGATCCATACATCGTTCTTGCCGACGGAAAGCTCTACTGGATGATAGATGCATATACTACTTCGAGTTATTATCCTTACAGCCAGCCGCTTCCGGAGGAGAACGATATAAATTATATCCGTAACTCCGTTAAGGTTACAGTTAATGCATTCAACGGCTCAGTTAATTTTTATATAATGGATAAGAAGGATCCGATTATCCGGGTTTGGGATAAAATATTTCCCGGGTTATTCAAAACCAAAGACGATATGCCGAAATCTTTACTTGCACATATCCGGTACCCAACCGATCTGCTTCTTATCCAGGGAACCGTTTTTGAAAAATACCACATGACCGACCCGACCGTTTTTTATAACCAGGAAGATCTTTGGGTTAGAGCGACGGAACAATATTATAATCATACTCAACCGGTAGAACCGTATTATGTTATGTGGCAGCTCCCTGATAGCAAAAAGCAGCAGTTTGTATTGATGCTTCCGTTTACTCCCAAGAACAGGCAGGTTCTTAACGGCTGGATGGCAGCAATGTGCGACCCGGATGATTATGGTAGGATACTGGCATATCAATTTCCAAAGGATAAAACAGTTATAGGACCGCAGCAGGTAGAAACGAAAATTGATCAAGACAGTTTCCTTTCAGGTCAGCTAAGCTTATGGAACCAGCGCGGCTCGAATGTTATTAGAGGAAACGTTCTTGCTATTCCCGTAAATAATACTCTCTTTTATGTTGAACCGATTTATTTGCAGGCAGAAACGGCGGCGTATCCGGAAATGCGGCTTGTAGTGGTAATGCACGGAGATAATATGAGCTATGCAAAAAACTTTAACGATGCACTTGCGGGTTTATTTTCTAAGGCGCCGTCAAGCCAGAACTTTTCTCAGCAAGGTATTATGCCGCAGGAAAATGTAAGGCAACCTGCAAATGGAACTGTTAAAACTTCAATGCAGGATCAAATCAGGAATGCCAATGATGCGTTCAACAATTATTTAAAATATTTGGGCGACAAGAGATTTTCTGATGCGGCAAAGGAGCTTGAGAAGCTTCAGCAATCGCTGCAATCTCTTTACAACCAAAGGACAAACGGAAGTAATAAATAAGTTTAAGGTAAAAAGTATATAGGCGGAAAACTTTTCCACTTATATACTTTTTACTTTTACTACAATTTGGCATTCGTAGTCATTTGCTTTGCGTCATTCATTGTTTAACAGTAATTGAATGTCAATCAATGTGATTGTGAATGACTTTCGGTATTAAACCGATCTTTTTAACCTTATCATTCAACTCGGTTCTTAGTTTTAAAATTTTATAATTCATTTCTGTGATGCACTCGTCAAATATTTACGAATAAAATTTTAAGTTAATGAGTCTAATTTGCAAATTCTTCGTTCGCCCTCATAATTATTTAGATTTAACAGTGAGGTAAGAAATTTATATGGCAAAGAATGGAAATATTACGACACTGTTTTTAGATATCGGCGGAGTCCTGCTGACAAACGGTTGGGACAGGCAGGCAAGGATTAAATCAATAAAAGAATTTAACCTTGACGGCGAAGAAATAAACGAGCGGCATCATCTTACTTTTGATACTTACGAAGTCGGCAAGATTAGCCTTGATGAATATTTGAACCGCGTAATCTTTTATGAAAAGCGCAGCTTCACAAAAAAAGATTTTAAGGAATTTATGTTTGCACATTCCCAACAGCTTCCGGATATGATTGATTACATCAAAAAATTAAAATCGACATTTAATCTAAAAGTAACCGCCGTAAGCAATGAAGGACGCGAGCTTACCGAGCACCGGATAAATAAGTTTAAGCTTTATGAGTTATTTGACTCATTCGTTGCATCAAGCTTTGTCCATTTCAGAAAACCGGATATAGACATTTTCAAAATTGCTCTTGATGTTTCACAAACTTCACCTGAAAAAGTCGTTTATATAGATGATCGCCGCATGTTTGTTGAGGTTGCCGGCACAGTTGGAATTAAAGGAGTTCATCATACAAGCTTTGCAAGCACAAAAGAAAAGCTTGCAGTCTTTGGTTTGAGTTGAACTTCCACTTAGCAAACCTTTTAAAAAATAGTTCTGAATAATTCATCCTGGTGAACAGTTCTATGAGAATTGAAATTAAAAATTATGGAGTTAAAAATGAAGAATGTTGAATGCGAAATAGGCATGATAGGTTTAGGTGTAATGGGGATAAACATGGTATTGAATTTTACCGATCACGGCTTTTCCGCTGCTGGTTTCGACAAAGACAAATCCAAAGTAGATGCATTGAACAAAGCTGCCGAGAACAGACAGGCGTTTGGGGCTGGCTCACTTAACGAATTCATTAAGATATTAAAAAAGCCGCGAAGGATTATGATGCTTGTTCCTGCGGGCGCCCCGGTTGATGCGGTAATTGAAGAAGTGCTTCCCTACTTAGATCCGGGCGATATGATTATTGACGGCGGCAACTCTCACTTTACTGATACCAACAAACGCTTCAAAGAATTAGAAGCGAAGGGAATTCATTTTTTAGGAGTTGGAATTTCCGGCGGCGAAAGCGGGGCTCGATTTGGTACGAGTATGAGGCTCGGCGGTCGTAAAGAAGCTTATGAACTCATAAGACCAATTTTAGAAGCTTCATCCGCAAAATATAATAACGAGAACTGTGTAACTTACCTCGGTCCCGGATCCGCAGGTCATTACGTTAAGATGGTTCACAATGGAATTGAATACGGGCTGATGCAGTTAATATCGGAATCATACGATCTACTGAAACGCGGATTTGGATTTACCAATGAGCAGCTTCATAATGTTTATTCTAATTGGAATCAAAAAGAGCTTCAATCTTTTTTAATTGAAATTACGGCAGACATCTTTGCAAAAAAAGATGATGAAAGCGGCGATGGTCTGATTGATAAAATTCTTGATGAAGCTAAGCAAAAAGGTACCGGCAAATGGACTTCGGAAGATGCGATGGAAATACAAGTACCGGTTCCTACAATTGATGCGGCAGTATCAATGCGGGATATGTCGGCTTATAAATCCGAGCGCGAAAAAGCATCTGAAATCTTATATGGACCTGATACCAAGATCGAAGAAGATAACCAACCGTTTATTCATCAACTTGAGAGCGCACTTTATTTCGCTATGGTAACTACTTATGCTCAGGGAATGGCAATGCTTAAGAGCGCCTCCAAAGAATATAACTACGGGATCAATCTTAAAGATGTAGCAAAAATCTGGCGAGGCGGGTGCATCATCCGGGCAGCATTGTTAGAAGATATCCGCACTGCATACGAAAAGAATTCCGAACTGCCGAATCTTCTTATCGATCATGCATTATCAAGACAAATTTTAAACAGGCAGGAAGATGTAAGAGCCGTAATAAAGACTGCAATTGAGTGCGGCATCCCGGTACCGGGGTTCTCTGCTTCAATTGCATATTTTGATTCATATCGGAGCGGATGGCTGCCTGCTAATCTAGTACAGGCGCAGCGAGATTACTTTGGCGCTCATACTTATGAAAGAATTGATGAGAGAGGAATTTTCCATACACAATGGAATCATGTTTAAGGAGATGAAATGCAATCAGCTAGAAAACCTGATAATACAATTATAATTATTTTTGGCGCAGGCGGGGATTTAACGTGGCGGAAAATTTCTCCTGCATTTTACAATTTGTTTCTTGACGGCTGGCTGCCGGATAATTTCAGCGTTATCGGGTTGGATATTAAAGATATGCCTGATGATGATTTCAGAACCCGCCTGCTTGACGGAATAAACCAGTTCTCGCGTTCCGGTAAGGCAAAGCAGGAGGACTGGGATAAATTTTCGGCTATGCTAAGCTATCAGAAAGCCAACTTTACAAACCAGGAAACCTTTAACAAGCTCGCACAGCGCATCGAGGAAATTGAGGAAAAATGGAAAGGAAAATCCAACAGGATTTTTTATATGGCAATTCCTCCGAAATTTATTGAAGCGATTGCAGAGCAGCTTGGCAAATCAAACATAGCATGCGATAAAGAACATGCCCGCATCGTAGTAGAGAAGCCGTTCGGGCATGATCTTAACAGCGCAAGAAGCTTAAATAGAATAATCTGCAGCATCTTTGATGAGCACCAGGTTTACCGCATCGATCATTATCTTGGAAAAGAAACCGTGCAGAATATGCTCGCCTTTAGGTTTGCAAATGCTTTGTTCGAGCCGATATGGAATAGAAACTATATTGATCATGTTCAAATTACGGTTGCCGAGCAGGTAGGCGTAGAGCACCGCGGAGGCTACTATGATAATGCCGGCGCTTTGAGAGACATGATTCAAAACCATCTTCTTCAGCTTCTCTGCATTACCGCAATGGAACCGCCGGTATCATTTAATGCAGACGAGGTCCGAAATAAAAAAGTTGATGTTCTGAGAGCAATAAGAAAATATAAGCCGGAAGAAGTTCATTCATTTGCCGTAAGAGGTCAATACGGTAAAGGCTGGATTGAAGGCGAACGTGTTGTCAGTTACCGCGAAGAGTCGGGAGTAAATACAAAATCGGTTACGGAAACATTTGCTGCTTTGAAATTTTTTATCGACAACTGGCGCTGGCAAGACGTTCCGTTCTATCTCCGAACCGGTAAGAGGATGACAGAAAGAATTTCCGTAATCACTATACAGTTTAGACCTGTACCTCACCGAGCCTTTCCAGCCGAGTCGGTTGAGAATTGGCATCCTAACAGGCTTATCTTAAACATACAGCCGGATAAGGGAATTAAACTTCGTTTCCAGGCAAAGAAGCCCGGACTAAAAATGATTTTAAACCCGGTAGAAATGTCTTTCGATTACGATGATGCCTACCAGGCTGACCCGCCTGAGGCTTATGAAACACTGCTGCTCGACATAATGCTGGGCGACGCAACTTTGTTTATGCGCGGCGACCAGGTAGAAGCGGCGTGGGAAGTTATTATGCCCATTCTGGATTACTGGCAGTCTTCAAGCTCGCCTGAATTCCCAAACTATTCTTCCGGTACATGGGGTCCTGAAGATTCAGAAGCTTTAATTGCACGCGATGGGAATAATTGGATTATGCTGACGCCAAAATAACTGTTGCATAAGTCTGATTAGCCGGAACCAATAAGCAAGCAAAATAGCAAACCGTATAAGGCTAAGCATCGTTCGGCACTTTGCCGAATTATTTCTTTTCCATATTATGTAAAAGTTTCAAATTGACTGCGCCGCGGGACTACAAAGTTCTTTCAATGATTGGTTTGATATGATGGCTTCGCATCTAACGGTTAATATTCTCAGCTTCATCTAAAAGCTTCTCGGCGGCTTCCAAACTTTCTGCTTCCATTGCAACATAACCAATTGAGCGTGAGCTCCTTTGCCATTGTGCCGCAGCAACAAAGTTGGTGTTTTTTACAATCCGTACTACATGCCCCATACCAATTTCTTTTGCCTTCCGCTGAGTCTCTATCAAAATCCGTCTGCCTTCTTCGGTTGTGGGTTGAAAATTTAATATCTCTGAAATTACGCTAAAGCCGGGTTTGAGTTTTTTAAGCTTGGTTAAAAGGTCATTAGACCATGCCTGCATCTCCGCAACATCAACTTTTCCATCTACTTTAAGATGCATACGGTTTTTAGCAAGATCTAAATTGTTAAAATACATTTCCGCTACCCTCCATAATGTTCGACAAATAAACATCTTCAATCTGATTATCGGAAATATTTTTATGTAGTTTAATAACTATCGGAAATTGATTATATTAATCGATATATTATTAACGATTAAAATAATATCGGTATGAAAAAGCATATTATACCATTGGGAAAGATAATGGGAATTCCTGTAGGACTGGACTACACGTGGTTCCTTATTTTCATGCTTCTAACCTGGACACTTGCAACGACTTACTTTCCAAACGAATTTAAAAATTGGAGTACATTTGAATACTGGATTACCGGTGCGGCTACCTCGATTATGCTTTTCGTAAGCGTGCTGCTGCATGAGCTTGGTCATTCAATTTTAGCCCTTCATTATAAAATAAGAGTAAAGCAGATAACTCTCTTTTTATTCGGCGGAGTTGCAGAGATAACAGGCGAGCCGCCTAAGGCTTCCGCTGAATTCTGGATTGCAATTGCAGGACCTGCGGTAAGCTTTCTGCTGGCAGCAATTTTTTATCTACTTGAGTTAACATTAAAAAACCCGGTATTTGTTTATGCTCTCTTCGAGTATCTCGCTTATATTAATTTCGTCCTGGCGCTATTCAATTTAATACCCGGTTTCCCCCTTGACGGCGGCAGAGTCTTTAGAGCGGCGGTTTGGGGCTACACTCATGATTTTAAACGGGCGACTTATGTATCCGTAATTGTAGGAAGGTTCATCGGCTTTCTTTTCATCTTCGCCGGCTCGCTTCAAATGTTCGGAGGAGACCTCAGCAACGGCTTATGGGTAGCATTCATAGGCTGGTTCCTGGAAAGTGCGGCAATGTCCCAGCTTCAGCAACAGTACCTTCAAGATAATCTAAGCGGGCACACCGTCTATGAGGCAATGACAAGAGACTATGCTATTGTTCCGGAAGACACTACCATCCGGGAAGTAATGGATAACCACATTCTCGGGATAGGAAGGAGAACCCTCTTTGTTAAAAAGGATGATAAGATAATCGGTCTCTTAACTCTGCACAGGATAAAAAATATTATACAGGATAAGTGGGCATCCACTTTAGTAACCGAGGTAATGATACCGGAGACGGAAACAGAGGTAGTCAAAACAGATTATCCGTTATGGGATGCGCTAAAGAAAATGGATAAGTCCGGTGTTAATCAATTACCTGTTATTGAAGATGGAAAGATAATCGGTGTTCTCAATCGTGAAAGTATAATTACTTATCTAAGAAACGCGCAAGAGTTTATAAGCAAGGGAATTTTTGCAAGGAGGCAGAGGTAGTATTGGATGTAGGATGCTCGATTCGCGATATTAAGCGTCGAACATCGGTTTCTAAAATATTTATTTAGAGTTATAAATAATTTTAAGCGATAAGATGAGAGGTAAATATGAAGAGCGTAGGAGAAATTCTGCTGAAAAAGGGAAAGCAAATCTGGTCTGTAACACCGGAGACAACAGTATACACGGCACTTCAATTAATGTCGGAAAAGGAAATCGGTGCAGTACTTGTTATGCAAAACGGAAAGATAGAGGGAATAATGTCTGAAAGGGATTATGCACGGAAGATAATTCTATTTGGAAGGCATTCAAAAGATACTCCGGTAAAGGAGATAATGTCTTCCAAGGTTCTTTATGTTAATACATCATTGAGTACAGAAGAATGCATGGCGTTAATGATAAACAAGCGGATCCGTCATCTTCCCGTTTTAGAAGACGACAAGCTTGTTGGAATTATTTCCATCGGAGATGTAGTGAAAGCTGTAATAGACGAGAAAGAGTTTGTTATAGATTTGCTCGTCCATTACATAACCGGAACTCCGGTTTAAGAGAAATTATTTCTCTCTCCGGAATTTGCCCATCAGCTTGCCTTCGGCAAGAATATGACCTTCCATCGCCTTAAGAAGCTGCTGCCTTGTAGAGCCCGATTCAAGATGATGCAAGATTGTATCAAGAGCAAATATCTGAATGAAATAATGATGAGGCTTGCCCGGTGGCGGACAAGGACCGCTGTAACCGACTTTCCCAAAGTCGTTAGTACCGAACATTACTTCATCGCTTACATTCCTGGAAGGTGTAACATCTTCATGAAGCTCCTTTAGGTTACCGGGAATATTGTATATAACCCAATGAACAAAGTCTCCTCCGGGCGCATCAATGTCATGCATTATGATGGCAAATGATTTTACGTCCTTTGGAACATTGTTCCAATGAAGCTGCGGCGAAACGTTTGCACCTTCGCAAGTATACTTGGATGGAATAAAATTTCCGTCCTTGAATGCGGAACTGTAAATTTTCATTTCCATATTTTTACTTTTTGTTTTAGTCTGTGAAAAATATTGATTAAAAAGCATCGTACCGATAATCATAGTGAAGAGAATGGTCTGGACGGTATTTATTTTCTTCATAGATAATTTAGAAGCCAAATAAAGAAAAGTATTTCTAAGCATATAAGCCTCTTAGAATTTGTGGTGAAATTTAATTCATATAAGATTAGGAATCCAGAGGAATTTTGAGATTGACGATTGATAAATACCGAATTGGAAAACTGGATTTGAAGTTGATTTTCAAAAATCAAAAATAGTAAATCGACAATCTGTGTGATATACTTAATCAGGGGCGACAATGCATTTCTGAAAACCTTAGCAATTCTATATATTTGCTCTGCGGTTCTACTTTAAACAACGCTGGAAAGTTAAAATGCATCTGCCAATAATTTTAATTCTGATCGGGGTCTTTACAATTGTCGCTTTAACCCAGATTATCACTTTAAAGACCTATCTCCGGCACCGGAGAGAAGAAATAAATAAGTAGTTCTCCCGGCTTCATCATTCGTTCTGTCCGGAGATAATAATCTTTGCATCTGAAAGACATAAACAATATGTTTGACTGGAAAAAGTTTTTTATTTAATAGGATGAACATGAGGTTTATTTACCCAACCTCTCTTGTACTTTTAGTTGTAATAATTTCTTATAATTCATTTCCCCAAAGAAAAGCAAGACTGCTGGCGAGCAGTGAATTATTGGGGAAATGGGAAACGGTCAACCTTTCCCCGGGAATGTCTATAACCTACGAATACATGCCGGGCAACCGGTTCAAATATATGCTTACGGCAGGCTTAAATGGTAAATACAGGCTCTCCCACAACCATTTAATTACAACTTATGAAATTCCCTCGCTTAAAAACGGTCAAACGGATACTTCGATTATCCTAATTCGACTAGATACCCTTTACCAGATTACCGTACAAAAGGGCAGGGAAATTCCAAGTAAAATGGTAAGGTTAAACGGTAAGCCTCATCCCGGAGCCGGTATTATAGGTGAGTGGGTAAGCATATCGGGCACGAGGAAAAATATTATTAATTTTAATCCCAACGGCACACTGGAGCTGCGAAATGTTCTCAGGAATGTTTCGGGAAAATACTTAGTAAAGGGCGATAATATTACCGTTGTTTCAAGAGGAACTACGATAATGAATAACCGGTTCGCTTTTGATAACGGTTTTCTTCTCCTTTATACTAAAAACGTAAGCGCACCGGTTAAATTGAAACGAATCAGAAATTAATTAAGTTCGATTTATTTATTACGCACTTCGTAATCTTAAACCTAATTGTGCTCTTACTCGGGTTTAATTCGACCACAATTAAGAGTTAGAGCACTATTAAGATATGTGTGTAACATGATTAATTGTTTAAGCAAATGCCCATTCTCCTGTCTTTAATTACATACGATAATATCTTTTCAAGATTCCCTTTTACGTCCACAATTGTAAGCTCATCGTCACTCAAATTTACAACAAACATTTCCCATAATTTACTTTCCCCGTCATTCTTAATATAAACGGAAGACAGCTCACTGCCGTCATAGCTTTTAACAATATAATCCCATCCGTGGCTACTTAACTTGTCGTCAATTTTTCCTAAAATCTTTATCGCAGCTTGTCTGCTTACCTTTTCGGCATTTTTGTACACGCCTACCTGTACTTTTGAAATGTGCTTTATAATTTCGCGGGCGTCGTTATCATTACTGCTTATATCGACTACTGCAGAAGCAAACGACAGCCCCGCCGAACCGATACCGAATTCAATATCCTTATAGAAATGAATACCGGCAGTTGATACAACATCGTCCTTGATTTCCGAGAATTCGTTATCGACGCCGAAACAGCCCAAGAAAAAAATGCTTGAAATAATCAGCGCAACAGGAACCAGTATCAATTTAGTTTTCATAATTCTGCCACCTTTTATTTATGAATATTTTCAAGCGAGGGAATATTGAACTTGTTTCCGAGCCTTCCAAGCGCGTCCATATCTATGCTGCCTACAATATTTACAAATGCCGCTTCGCCGTCTTCGTCCAGGGAGGTTACAACAAGACCAACAATATTTTTCTGGTCGGGTGTAGCTTTTATATAGACATTTGTATTTTCGTTTGAGCTTTTTACCTTCACTATTCTGTTCCAGTCCTTGCCGGAAAGCTTCTTATCAATCTGATCTATCTTGCCGGAAATTTCTTTTGCGTTATACCCGGTAGCCTTAAACGAATAAACCTTGATAAGCTTCAATCCTTTCAGAAGATTTGAAAGCTCAGGGTCATTCTACTCGGACATATTGCTTTCAATATAAAGCAAGTAGCCGTCAATATTTACTTCGGTTATATTGTCTTTGTTCATTAACGGCGCAAGGTTGCCAAAGTCTACATACCCCGGATACTTTGAATAATCTTCTTTCTCCTGCGCGTAATTGGTAAGAGCCGTAATCAAGAAGATTATGGGAATAAGGATTAATAATCGTTTCATTGTCAGCCTCCATTTAATAAGTTGTTAATTGTATCAAAGCTTTTCTTGAAAGGCGGGGCTACCTGCTTTTCAAGAACATCTTCAGTTAATCTATTTTCTGTCCTTTTAAAAACCTTACCTACAATTGCAAGAGATTGTTTCACCTGTTCTTCAGCCTTTATAACTTCGGCTTTCGAATATTGCTTTTCGGCTGGCTGCTTCTTTAACACGAAGAAGCTTATAACGGCAATTATAACAAATGCAGAAGCGGTTGTAACCAATGGTCTCGCAAAAAGTACACCGGTAAAAGAATTTTTTCTTCTCGCTGCCTTTTCATATTTGTAAATTTTATTTCTCACAGTCTGAATCACAACAGCGGGGCATTCAACCTTTTTATAAGAATGAACAGCGCCTGCGGTTTCCCGGTATTCTTCAAGAAGCTCTTTTACGCGTGGATTTATCAGCGAATAAAAATAAACCTTTATCTTTTCGGCAATGCCTGCATCGCCGTAAGCCACGCAGATAATACTGGCTATCAGTTTCTCGTTAATTAAATTCGATCGTTTCATTTTTAAAATCCTTTAATTCTTCCTGCATCTTTTTTCTTGCGCGAAGCAGGTACACCTTAACGCTGTTCAACGGGATGCTCATTGTCTCGCTGATTTCTTTGTATTTAAAGCCCTGTATCTCGTACATAACAAAAATTACCTTCAGCATCTCCGGGAGCCTTTCAATCGCCATTCCGATTCTTTCCTTAAGTATCTCCCGCCTCGTATTAATTTCCGGGTCGCTCAGGTAGTACGGCGCTTTAACCTGCGCTTCCTCTCCTTCGTCAACTAAAAACTCTCTCTGCGAATTCACTTTCCTTCTCCTTAAATAATCCAGGCATAGGTTGTGCGTAGTCTTCATTATCCATGACTTAGC
>JAJYIL010000604.1 GCA_021790055.1 Bacteroidota bacterium | reverse complement strand
ATCCTCCATTACCACGTTTCCTTTATTCTCGTTTGCAATTGGATTAGCTCTCATTACATACAAAGCAGAGAATAAGAAAGCAATTGCAAAAACTAAGATTACCTTTGTCGTTTTCATTTTTTCCTCCATGGATAAAATTATTTTAAGTTAATGTTATTTCCTAATTAGCAGCAGCCGCCATGGCTTTTATGCTGCTTGTGAGGCTCTTCAGAATCGTCATGGACATATACATCATTTGAAGTTCCATGTGAATGTATACCTCCCGGCACCTGCTCGTTAATTTGTCCTGCTATTCGGGCTGGACTTGAATTCTTTTTAGCGCCGAAATAATAAGCTGCATAAACAGCAGCTATACCGATTAGAACATATATTAGCATCATTTTAATTTTCCTTTCCAAATTTTTATTCTTGTAAAAGGTTAGCCAATTATATGCCATTTAGAAAAGCCGAATGGATTAAATTTTAGAGGTTTATTTTTGTAAATAGAGTTTGGAGTTTTAAATTATTTATAGGTTTTTAAGAAAGTTAAAAATAGAACCTGCTCAATCCGTTATGCATTTTAAACGGATATGCCATCCGATTTCCGGAAATTTGCTTTCTGTTTAGTTCATTTTACAGCAGCTAAACCAGTTCCTACCCTTTGAACAAAATCGACAAAATGAATTAACGTTGGTAAGAGCAGATAGTGGTTTTTACTTTGAAAAATTCCTTCAATTTTTTGAAGATAAGACGACAAGCAATACTACAGAATAAAACTTAGGCAACGTTAAATACTTTAAAACTTAAATGCTTTACATTAGGAAGTTGAATAGTAAAAGATTCTCGTCAAAAGGTATTAAAAATATCTATTGCTGGTAAAAGGAGGGACTGGTTGAAAGATTTATTCTCGGTTGTTGCTCAACTATCCCCTCCGTTTTCATTTCCTAATGCATAATTTGGATTAAATTATTATTTGAAAATGATATAGTCATAAAGCTGTCAAAAATCTATTCAAATGAAAATTGCTTTTGGGACAAATCAAAAATGTTATGAAGAAATTAAAAACAGCACAAGTCTATCTTCATAGAGAATAAGTCTGTGCTGTGAAGTTTGGCGAGCCATATTTTAATTTTACTGCTTAGCTAATTTTTTCTCTAAGCGATTTCTATGGCTTTGCTCAAGCATTAAATGGAAGACCGGTACCGCTAGAAGCGTTAAGAAAGTTCCGGTAATCAATCCGCCGATGGCAACTACTGCAAGCGGTGAAAGCCGTTCGATGCCAACAGCCCATTCCAATGCAATCGGAATCATACCAACGGCAGCAGCGCCCGCTGTCATAAGAATAGGTCTCGTTCTTAGCTGAACTGCTTCAAGTATAGCGTCTCTTGGTGATTTGCCCTGTTCCATTGCTACTTTTGCAAAATCAACAAGCAAGATTCCATTCTTTACAATTATGCCCATCAGCAAAATCAATCCCATGAATGAAGGCAGACATCCATGCTTGTTTGCTATTAACATCGCCCAAGAAGCACCGATAAGCGCAAGCGGAAGGCTCGCCATTATTGCTACCGGGTCGCGGAATGATTTGAAAACAATTACGAGCATTAAGTAAAGAAGCGCTACGCCTATCGCAAATGATTTTAACAACGCAGCGAATGATTCATTAAGCTGCATAATTTCTCCGTGATCGGAAATTGAATATCCGCGCGGCATAGTTAAACCTTTTAATGCAGCCTCAGTATTTTTGCTTAACTGCGTAATAGAAATATTTCCGCGGTATCCAAGTACGTCTACCGTAGGCAGCAAAGCTTCATGAGTTTCTGCCGTTGGTTCATAGACAACCTTTGGACTTGCAAATGACGACAACGGAATTAATGAGCCGTCCATTGTTCTGATTGGAATAGCAGCTATGTCTTCATTGTTTGATCTTTGATTTGCTTCAAGACGAACCCAAACGGGAATAGGAATTTCTCCGGTTACACGAAGCTTGCCGCCTGGCGTTCCGCCCACAGCCTGTGCTACCTGCCCGGCAACATCCTGCGGAGTTAAGCCGTACAGCCGCGCCTTTGCTTCATTAATTTGAAGATTTATTCTTCTGGATTTTCCCTGCCACGTTCTCTCGATGCCTGTTAAGCCTCTGACATATTTCAGCCTGTTCATTACCGAGTCGGCTAACTGGTCAAGCTCGCCGGGGTCGGGTCCAGTAATCATCATATCAACTGAGCTGCGAATAGATGAAAGGGGAGTTGCGCCAAACTCTGTTACGTTAGAAGAAATTAGTCCGGGGATCCTGCGTATTTTTTCTCTAACCGATTCTTCAATTTGATAGATTGACTGGTTGCGGTGAAAGCGGTCTATAATGTTTACAGTAATTTGTCCGTGCTGAAGAACGCGATCTGCGCCGAAAGATTTTACGCCGACTTCGGCGCCATCTACACTTGACATTGAAAGCAGCCATCCCGGTTTAAGCGAGCTTTTAACTGATTGCTCAATTTGTCCGGCAATCTTTTCAACACCCGGCGCATCCATATCCGGCTGCGCTTCATAATTAACAAGAAAAGTCCCGCTGTCCATAAGCGGCATCAGTTCACGTCCTACAACATTCGTTAAAGCCAATGATATAACAAACAAAACCGCAAATGAAGATAGAA
>JAJYIL010000603.1 GCA_021790055.1 Bacteroidota bacterium | reverse complement strand
TTACTAATAGCACACCGGATTTCTTTAAGCGTGGCTTTATTAGGGCTATAATTTAAATCGCACTCAGGATCCGGATTGGTAAGGTTAATTGTTGGCGGAATTAAATTATTTTTTAGAGCAAGAATAGTTGCCACGGCTTCAATACCACCGGCAGCGCCAAGCAGATGACCTGTCATAGATTTCGTAGAAGTAACTATCATTTTATAAGCATGCTCTCCAAAGACAGTTTTAATTGCATTAGTTTCATAAACATCGTTATAAGGCGTAGATGTTCCGTGAGCATTTATATAATCAACATCTTCTGTTAAAACACCGGCATCGCGAATAGCTTCTTTCATAGCACGAACAGCGCCCTCACCTCCCGGTGCCGGGGCTGTAATATGAAATGCGTCACCTGTCAAACCAATACCCGCAATTTCAGCATAAATTTTTGCGCCTCGATTAAGTGCATGCTCTAGTTCCTCCAAAATTAATGTGCCGGCGCCTTCTCCCATTACAAAACCGTTTCTGTCTTTATCAAAAGGTCTTGAAGCTTCAAGATACCTATCATTCCACCTGGATAATGCTTTCATTGCGTTAAAACCACCAACACCCATTTCTGTAATAGCCGCTTCGGATCCACCACAAATCATCAGATCAGCGCTTCCGCGTTGTATCAAAATAAAAGCATCTGAGATTGCATGCGAAGCTGTTGCACATGCTGATGTTGTTGCATAATTAGGACCTTTCAGTCCAAATTTAATTGAGATTTGTCCCGATGCCATATCAGGGATCATCATGGTAACGAAGAAAGGGCTAATAACACGTGGATTTTTTGCTTCAAAAAAATTCCAGTATTGTTGTTGTAGCGTATCCATGCCACCAATACCGCTTCCGAAAATTACTCCGAATCTTTCTTTATTAACTTTTTCAAGATTCATTTCCGAATCAATTAAAGCCATTTCACTTGTAGCGATAGCGTAATGAGTAAATGGGTCCATTCTCTTAACGCTTTTTTTATCGATGTAATTTTCAGGATTAAAATTTTTTACTTCAGCGGCAAACCGCGTCTCGAAATTTGAAGCATCAAATTTTGTGATTGGTCCAACGCCATTTTTGCCTGAGACTAATCCATCCCAATATTCGTTTATTCCAATACCAATAGGAGTAATTGCTCCCATACCGGTAACAACCACTCTTCGTTTAGTCATATTGGTCTCCCAAATTTTTTTTGCGATGAATTAGGTTTAGATGAGTAAAAATAAAAGTCGAGAAAGTAGATCCCCGACTCTATAAATTACTTACCCAATTTTTCTTTTAAATATCTGACTGCATCTCCTACCGTACCGATTTTTTCAGCGTCTTCATCTGGTATTGATACAGAGAAAGCGCTTTCAAAACCCATGACCAATTCAACTATGTCAAGTGAATCGGCGCCTAAATCATTTGTAAATGAAGCTTCAGGTGTGATTTGAGATTCTTCTACACCTAATTTGTCGATAATTATTTCTTTAACTTTAGCTTCAACGTCCATTTGTATCTCCTAATTTAATTAATGATTGATTGTTATTGTTTTATAATTCTTTTTCACATTACCATTCCGCCGTCAACTGAAATTACTTGACCTGTAATATAATCAGAATCTGATGATGCTAAAAATGAAACGACCTTTGCAACATCTTCAGGAGTTCCGATTTTTTTAATGGGAATTTGAGACAATATCATCTCTCTTTGTTGTTCGTTCAATTTTTCAGTCATATCAGTTGAAATGTATCCCGGCGCCACCGCATTAACATTGATGTTTCTTGATGCTAATTCTTTTGCTGTAGATTTAGTAAAACCGATTATGCCGGATTTTGCAGCAACATAATTTGCTTGCCCGGGATTTCCGGTTAAAGCAACAACCGAAGAAATATTTATAATCTTGCCATACCGTTTACCCAACATAGTTTTAAGAGATACTTTGGTGTAATTAAAAACGCTTTTAAGATTTGAGGAAATAACTTTATCAAAATCAGCTTCGGACATTCTTAGAAGCAAATTGTCTTTAGTTATGCCTGCATTATTCACTAAAATATCTAATCCGCCTAAATTTTCCAAAGCAAAACTTACTGTTTTTTCTGCTTCGGCATAAGAGGATGCGTCAGCCTTAAATCCTAAGATTCTTACGCCAAATTTTTGTGATTCAGCTTCGAGTAATTTAGCAGCTTCTTCAGAATTTTGAAAAGTAAAAACCACGTTGCAACCTAAAGAAGCGAGTTCAAGAACGATTGCACGACCAATCCCCCGTGTTCCTCCGGTTACTATTGCATTTTTTCCACTTAGCTTCATGCTACTTCACTCGGATTTTCCGAATTCAAATATTGCTTTCTGTATTCTTCAAGTTCTGCAAATCCTTTATCGCCAAAATAGTGAATTAATTCTTCACGGCAAGCCTCATAAATAGAAATATCCTGAACCGGGTTTCTATTGCAGACTTTTAACCGGTCTAAATGCCCATCATCGATAGTCAATGAACCTTCAAAAATTGTTAAAGGAAATAATATGCAATAAATTGGTTTATATTTCCACTTGTGTTCGTTTTCGCTAAGGGCAAGTTTTTGTAAAGAGCACAATCCTATTTTATCTAAGAAAACACATTTGTTATTATGCAACT
>JAJYIL010000602.1 GCA_021790055.1 Bacteroidota bacterium | reverse complement strand
ATGCATTCCTATTTAGCTTCATATAGAGTAAAGAACTTTCTAATAAAAAAATTCGGTAGCCTTATAGCATTTTATCGTTTAACATATGTTCTCTTCTCATTAATATCATTTGGAGTAATATACAAGATTGCTCCACACCCAGAGTTAATTGTTTATGATCTTCCGTATCCGTTTGATTTTATAATTTTAATTCCGGAATTCTTGGGGCTTGCCGGTTTACTTTGGACACTCAAATATTTTTCCTCCAAAGAATTTTTAGGAATAAATCAGATCTTTCGATGGTATCATCATCAATACAGAATTGATGAACTTGATGAAAAACTAACTTTACGTATTGAAGGACCTTATAAATATTGCCGGCATCCGGTATATTTTTTTTCTATAGTCTTTTTAGTTTTTAGACCGGAGATGAATCTGTTTTATGCGAGCTTTCTTGCCTGCATTATTGCTTATTTTTATATAGGTTCTTTTTATGAAGAAATTAAAATGGTAGCGATGTTCGGTCAAATTTATATTGATTATCAAAACCAGGTTCCGAGAATTGTACCGATATATTTATATTGGAATAAAATTTTCAACATAGTGAAAAATGTCAAATCAAAACAAATTTTTTAGAATTGACCTATTAAAGTTTGGATTAAAAATTATATGATAATAAATTTAAGTTACAAAAAGTCAAAAATGAAAAAGGAGCGGCTTAAATGGAAATGACAATGCACGCAACAACAATAATCGGTGTGGTTCATAACGGGGAATCAGCCATTGGCGGTGATGGTCAGGTAACGCTTGGCAACACAGTTATGAAACATAATGCCGTTAAGATAAGAAAGATATCCGACGGGAAAGTTTTATGCGGGTTTGCTGGCGCAACCGCAGATGCTTTTACACTGGTCGAAAAATTTGAAGATAAACTTGGACAATATCGCGGAAATGTTAACCGTGCTGCAGTTGAATTAGCAAAAGAATGGCGCTCTGATAAGTACCTCCGCAAATTAGAAGCAATGCTTGCAATAGTAGCCGAAGGTAAGGCGCTTATTATTTCTGGCAACGGGGATGTAATAGAACCGGATGACCAAATTGTAGCGATTGGTTCCGGAGGAATGTATGCTTTAGCCGCAGCAAGAATGTTAAAAAAATATAGCAACCTTACAGCAAAAGAAATTGTTGCCGAAGCGCTAAAAACCGCTTCGGAAATTTGTATATATACAAACGATAAAATTAATGTTGAAGTAATAAAAGATTAACAAATGAAAAATAAATCAATGCATGCACTTACACCTTCACAGATAGTAAATGAACTCGACAAATATATCATCGGTCAAACGGAAGCAAAGAGAGCTGTCGCAATTGCACTTAGAAACAGGTGGCGCCGGCAGCAAGTAGCTGAAAATCTTCGCGAAGAAATTCTTCCCAATAATATTATTTTAATTGGTCCGACCGGAGTAGGCAAAACAGAAATTGCACGCCGCTTAGCCAAACTCGCGGAAGCGCCATTCGTAAAAGTTGAAGCCTCAAAATTTACGGAAGTTGGCTATGTCGGAAGAGACGTTGAATCGATGATTCGCGATCTTGTTGACTATGCCGTGAATCTTGTAAAATCGGAAATGACATTAGAAGTTCAGGAGAAAGCGGAAAGATTAGCCGAAGAAAAAATATTAGATATTCTCATACCGCCATTAAGAAAAAATTCTAATTTAGGTGAGAATACCGACGCCGAAGGTAATAATGAGACTCTACAAAATAAAAAAACGCGCGAATGGATGCGAGAAAAATTAAGGAGCGGCGAGCTTGATAAAAAGTTAATTGAGTTTGACGTTAATACTCAAACCGGTTTAGGCATGCAGGTTCTCGGTCCTTTTGGAATAGATGATCTTGGAATTAATTTTCAGGAAATCATGGGCAATATAATGCCGAAAAAAAAGAAGAAAAGGAAAACTGCGATCTCTGAAGCCCGCAAAGTAATTGCCCAAGAAGAGGCACAAAAATTAATTGATATGGAAGCTGTTCAAAAGGAGGCTATTGAGAGGGTTGAAAACTCAGGAATAATATTTATCGACGAAATTGATAAAGTTGCAGGCGGTGGAAAAGGATCAGGCCCAGATGTTTCGCGGGAAGGCGTACAGCGAGATTTACTTCCGATTGTTGAAGGTTCAAACGTCAACACAAAATATGGTGTTGTTAAAACCGATCACATATTGTTCATTGCCTCAGGTGCGTTTCATGTTTCCAAACCTTCAGATTTGATTCCAGAATTACAAGGTCGCTTCCCAATCCGCGTTGAATTGAAAAGCCTTACTCAAGAAGATTTTGTAAAGATTTTAACAACCCCGGAAAATGCTTTGTTGAAACAATACAACGCTTTGCTTGAAACAGAGGGAGTAAAATTAGAATTCACCGCAGACGGAATCAAAGAAATTGCTCGAATCGCCTCAGAAGTAAATGAGCAAGTTGAAAATATAGGCGCGCGCAGGCTGCATACAATTTTAACAACTCTGCTTGACGAAATATTGTTTAACGTACCTGATAAGATACCGGCTTCTACAGTAAAAGTTAATGCTAAGTTCGTAAAACAAAAGTTAGATAGTATTGTTAAAGACAGAGATCTTAGCAAGTATATTCTTTAGTTTACAAAAAG
>JAJYIL010000601.1 GCA_021790055.1 Bacteroidota bacterium | reverse complement strand
CTATTTTCTCTTTTAAGAAATGATTTGCTGCCAGGGAAAGATTATTAAAAGTAACCTCTCCGTCGTTACGATCAACACACTTATTTATAATCACCATTTTTTCGCCAGAATAATTACGACTGCTTAAAAATTTTATAATTACATAAGCGTCCATTACGGCTGTCGGTTCGGGGGTAGTAACTAATATATTTTTATCAGCATTTAATAATACCGATATAACGTCTTCTCCTGCACCCGCACCGGTATCCAACAAAACAATATCATAATCGTTCTGAAGAGCTCTTATTTGATTAAATAGTTGACCGACAAATTCGGCTTTTGGTTTTGGGTAATTCGATTTTCCAGAGTCGCCAAAAATAAAATGTAAATTAGGTTCGTATTTAGTAATTAATTCATGAAGTAAGCTTCTTCCGGTAAAGAAATCATATAGTGTTTTACCTGCAACAACATTTAGCATAATATTGGCGTTAGAAAGGTTTGAATCTAAATCAATAAATAAGACTTTTTTATTCAATCTTGAAATTGCATAAGCAAGGTTAACCGAAATAAATGTTTTGCCTGTCCCTCCTTTGCCCGATGTAAAAGCGACAATTTTTGAGGAATATCTTAAAGCTTCGTTGTTCTTTAAACTTTCCAGTTCAAATACTCTTTCGGCTTGACCGGTCATTAATTTATTTTTCCTGTATAAATCATCTTAGAAATGAATTCCGGATCAGCAGAGATTATATCATCCGGGATTACCTGACCATTAGTCAAAAAGGAGACGGGAACATCAAAATTTGTCACGATATTTAAAATATTCCCATAGGATACAGCCTCATCAATTTTTGTAAAAATAACCGAATTATAATCGAACAATTTAAATTTCTCAGCAACATCAAAAAGATTTTTTGACGCGCCAGTCGCACTTAAGACAAGATAAGTTTCATCAACTTTACCCGCGGTCAAAAATTCTTTTGCCTTTGTTAGATGTTCAATATTTTTTTGACTTCTACCGGCTGTGTCAATAAAAACTATATCCTTATTTTTAAATGAATTCATTAGATGAGGAATATCGGATGGCTCATAGGCAACCAGCATATCAATATTGCTGACTTCAGAAAATATTCTAAGCTGGTCTATAGCTCCTAACCTGTATGTGTCGATTGAAATCAGTCCAACATTTAAGTTGTGAAGTATTTTAGAAATAACCGCCAGCTTAGCTATGCAAGTTGTTTTCCCGACTCCGGTAGGACCAACCAATGCAACTTTCTTAGGCTTTTTATTTTTATTGACTTCAAAATTATAGGTTGGAATCATCGAAGAAATGCTTGATAAAACATAGCTTTCCATATTTGAAGGCTCTAAAAATCCGTCAAACTTTTTCAGTTGATTTATAACCGATGTTAAAACACGCTTCTGAACTTCGTGGTGATACAATGTGTTAATAATTTCCTTTAGCTCTTTTTGATGAATGTTTGTTGACGCTTTTTTAATCTGGGACTGTTTTAATTTTTTCCCGAATTCCGGAGGAAAATTATTATTTGACGAAGGATTAATGAAAATTTTATCGGATAATTTTTTTAGTTCATCAGAAAAACTCTCCTTTGCCGTTATCTTTAAGCTCTTCCCGTAATTTCCTGTATTTTCAAAAACGATTTCTTCTTCAATACCCGCAGTAATTTCAAACATTTTTTTTGAGCCATATTTGTCTTCGCCCGAAATTACCCTCGTCCCTAAAATCACGGCATCACCGCCCAACTCTTCCTTCATCTGAGCTGAAGCTTGTTTTAAAGTTGGTGCCAAATATTTTTTAATTTGCATTAATTACCTCTAATTTTTCAATGAACTCAATTTCCATGTGAGAAGGAAGCTCTGAATATGAAAGAATAACAACATCGGGGAAGCTTGCGTTAATAAGCCTGTAAAAATATGGTCTGATAGTAGCAGATGTAATTACTATAGGAATATAACCAAGCATCTTAAACTTTTCTACAAAGTTTTGAATTCTATTATTTAGTTCGCGTAAAACTACCGGGCTCAATCCAAGTGTTTGCACAGCTTCTTTTTGATTTTGCAGAGCTTTCGTAATAAACGATTCTATTTCTTCACCAAGCGAAATAGCATGAATAATGCCATTATTATCTTTATACAAATTTGCAATTGTTTCACCCATTGCATGTCTTACATACTCGGTAAGAACATCAATATTTTTCGTTACCTTTGAATAATCAATTAAAGCTTCCAAAACTTGAACGAGGTCTTTAATCGGGATTAATTCTTTTAACAAATTTTGGAGCACTTTTTGAATTGTGCCTAGCGATAATGCATCAGAATTTATGTCTTCGATTACTGCCGGGTATTCCTTCTTTAAGTTTTCTAAGAGTTGTTTTACAGCTTGCCTTGTCAAAATCTTATCGAAGTTTTTCTTTAATGTTTCTTGAAGATGTGTCGATAATACCGAAATACTATCTACTACGGTATATTCTAAAAGCTCGGCTTTATCTTTTTCTTCCCGCGTAACCCAAAAGCCGGATAGATTAAACGCAGGGTCTTTTGTCGGAATTCCATTTAAAGGTTCAATAATATTTCCAGGATTCATAGCAAGGAATCTATCGGTGTATATTTCATAAGATGCGACTATATTTCCTTTAATTTT
>JAJYIL010000600.1 GCA_021790055.1 Bacteroidota bacterium | reverse complement strand
TTTTTAATTATTAAATAAAATAATTTGTTGAGGAAGTAATGGGCGGATTATTCTTTTTCGATGAAGTTGTTTCTGCTAATGATAATAAAGGGAAACATTATAAATGCCAGGTTGAGGTGCTAGATAATAGTAGAATTCCAGAAATTCGAATTGGACCCGTTGGGGCTGCTTACGACGGCTCAATTGCAGAATTTAATGATTTAAAACAATTTGACAGATTTGTGGAAGCAATTAATAACCTACATGAAAGATTTTCACTTATAAAACACTGAACTATAAAATAACATTTATTATTATAGGAGGTCCTATGGCAATTTATATAGAGAAAAAAGAAAAGCTTAATCTTAATGTTTCAAACCCCGATAATGATGTAAAGATAACAGTTGATTGTTATATCGGCACAGTTGCAGAAGTCGCTGTTGATACCGGCAGAATAATTACCATCGGCTGCGGCGAAACAAAAACAATCGGTATAGCATCCGCATTAAAGGGCATCACCCTTGCATTTGACGGCGATGCTGATAATCCGGATAATAATCAGATTAAAATAAGCCATAAAATTTTTGAAGTTGACGGAAATGAAATAAACTATACTTTCCCGGATGATTATACAGGTAATCCGCCTTACGATAATGCAGATAAAAATCCATCTTATACTTTCTTTGTAAATTTTAAATAAAGGTAAAAGGTGAAAACATTTATAACAATTTTGATTGGTATTATCACATTGATGTCAATTAATAATTATGCTCAGAACTCCGATTTTAATCTAGAGAATCTTAAAGCGCCGAGCATGCCATCGGCAACAATTATTGGAACTCAAGTAAACGACTTGAACAGTCCTAAGTCAATGAAGGATCTGGAGACGGCAATATTCACAAATTATTTAAATTCCGGGCAGAGTTTGACGGTGCCCAACAACTATGCATTAGAAATAAATCCGTTCATGCTTAGCGGGATGAAGAACTTTGATTATAGAAGTTATTTGAATAACGAACCAGTTGAAAACATGTGGAGAAACTTGTCTCTATCGATAGCTACTACCAATAAATTTTTGACAAAGGATTCTGTCTTCACTAATGCAGTTGGATTGAGCGTAAGAACAATAATATTAAACGGAGAGCCTTCTAAAAAGGTATCAGACGCATTCTTATTGGCTCTAAATCAAAATACAGATATGCTAAAATTAAATGTGCTAGTCCGTCAGTTGATAAGGAGGTGTTTAAAAGATACTGCTCTAAAGTATTCTACTAAAAATCTCGGCTATTGTGTAATCTGTCAATTTGAAAAGGAAAAATTTACTGATGATAAGGGTAATCCGCTGACCGGGAGTGATCTTGAAGAGAAAAAGAAGTTAATAGAGCCGGAAGAAGCTGTAATAAAATCAATCTTTGGAAAAATGGATGAGAATACTCCTGAAGATAAAGCTGCTGAAGAGTTTGATAACATATATAAACAAGGAGTATCTAGTCCCGTTCTTAGAAACTTAAGAGAAGAGCTTGCCGGAGTAAAAACCAATAGATATGGTTTACGATGGGATATAAACTGGGCGCTTGCTCTCAACTATCCTACGAACGATTTTAATTACAGCATTGTGCCGAGATGGGGAGCATGGTCAAACTTTTCTTACCAATCTGAAGACATGGAAAGCTTTACATTTATTGCCCTAGGAAGATTTATAATAAATAATGATAATTATATAAATAATTATCAGCCTTTAGATGGGAATTTTGCAACAGGAAATATTTACGATTTAGGATTGAAGATAAAATATGACCTGGAAAAGTTTTCAATGAGCATAGAATATCTTTATCGATTAAATACAAACAAGCTGAAGGTGATAGTAAATGGTGAGGAATATTCACGTACAATAAAAGATGATACAAGGAAGTACGTAATTAATATAAATTATAATTTATCAGACGATATCATACTATCATACAATATCGGGAAAGACTTCGGCGGCATTTCTCAATCGCACGGAGATTTGATTTCGGGGCTTAGCATTAACTTCGGCTTCGGAGATTTGAAAGCGAGCGATTTAATTAAGAAATAGAAAACAATTTTTTATAAGAATGAATATCAATGGTCCCTTTTTGGATAAATTGCACAAGGCATTTGTTTGCTTGAAATAGTAAGAAGTCATTTTAAATGATTCTTCGTCATTTGACAGATATGGATAAAAGGTGACTGATAAAAAAGAACAGAAAACCGGGAGACAAAATCCCGCTTGCAAGTTCATATACTAAAGTATATGTTTGTATACAAAAGTATATAATATAAAACATGGTAATAAATAGAGTATTTGACGAAGTATTCCGCACATGGTCTAACGTAGCTGTATTACGAGCCTTGATAGATACAAATAAAGGTTTTTCAGGCAATGAAGTTGCGCGTATTAGCGGAATGCATCCGAGATCGGCATTTAAAGCATTAACATCTCTGGAGGAACTTGGTATAGTAACACGGGTAATTGGCGGAAGAGATCATATATTTACTCTTAACCGCGATCACTACCTGGTTCAAGAAATCATTCTTAAGATTTATCCGATAGAAAGTAAGTTCCTTGACGAAGTAATAAAAGCTCTTTCTGCAATATTAAAGGGGCAAGTTTATAGTGCCGTAATTTTCGGAAGCGTAGCCCGG
>JAJYIL010000599.1 GCA_021790055.1 Bacteroidota bacterium | reverse complement strand
TAATAATGATTGCAATTGCTATTGCCACCATAGGTGTTAATAAAGACTCTTTGAATTTTACATCACCCGGAGTTTTATCGCACGGCTTGTCTTTAGTAGCGGGAACTTCCGCACCAATTATTTTCGGAATAGGTTTAATAGCTTCTTCTTTTATTGCTCTGATTGTAATTTCGCTTGGAAGTTGCTGGGGCGTTACTGAAGCTTTAGGCTGGGGACGGAAGAATTGGTTTAAAGTATATCTTGTCGAATCAATTCCGGCTTTAGTGATAACAATGGTAACACTAAATCTTGTAAACCTGGCGCTTAATCTTATGGTGCTTCAAATAGCTGTTCTAATTGGTCCCGCAATAACTTTAGCGCTGATTGCATCAAATAAGAAATTGATGGGGCAGTATTACCTGAAAGGATTCAATAAGTTTGTGTACTGGGCATTCTTTGTGCTGATATTAGGCACAGGGGCAATAAGTGTTTATTTGTTACTTTAACCAGATTAAAATCTCAAAAAGTTTATGAAAAAATATCAACTAAAGAATATTGACTGTGCATCTTGTGCAGCGAAAATAGAAGAAGGCGTTGCAAAATTAGAACAAGTTAAATTTGTCTCTGTGAATTTTGCAAACTTAACTCTGCAGATTGATACGCCGGACATTGAAGAAGTGAAACAGAAAATAAAAGAAATTGAACCGGAAGTAATTGTGGAAGAGATGCAAAACGAGAAACCTGTAGAATCAAAAAATATTCTGAAAGAAAATAAAGGAGAATTAATAAGAATCTTTCTGACAGTTCTTTTGCTTGTTGTTGGATTAATCTTTGAAAAAGAAATTCACAATACACCATACCGCATAGCTGAATATTTAGTTTTTCTTCCGGCATATTTAATCAGCGGTTGGGGCGTATTAAAAGGCGCTTTAAGAAGCATCACAAAAGGCAAAGTATTTAACGAACATTTTCTAATGACAATTGCAACACTCGGCGCTATTGCAATTGATGCAATGCCCGAAGCAGTGACTGTTATGTTATTTTATGTTGTTGGAGAATTGTTCCAGGATATTGCCGTGAACCGCTCGCGTAAATCAGTAAAATCATTATTAGAAATAAGACCGGACTATGCGAACATCAAACTTAATGGCGAGGTTAAACGAGTTTCACCTACAGAAGTTCATCCCGGACAAATAATTGTTGTGAAGCCGGGAGAAAAAATTCCTCTTGACGGAATAATAAAAGAAGGAAATTCCTTTGTTGATACTTCTGCACTTACCGGTGAATCAATTCCAAGAGCAGTTAAAGAAAGCGAAAAAGTCTTAGCCGGAATGATTAACAAAAGCGGGATGCTTACAATTGAGGTAACAAAAGAATTCGGTGAATCATCTGTCTCAAAGATTTTAGAATTAGTTGAAAATGCCAGCAGCAAAAAAGCAGAGACTGAAAAATTTATAACAACGTTTGCAAAATACTATACGCCGGTTATTGTGTTTGGTGCATTACTTCTTGCTATTATTCCTCCACTGTTATTAACTGGGCAAACATTTACAGAATGGATTTACAGGGCATTGGTTGTTCTTGTTATTTCATGTCCGTGCGCTTTAGTTATCAGCATTCCGCTTGGTTACTTTGGCGGAATTGGCGGAGCTTCACGAAGAGGAATCTTGGTAAAAGGTTCAAACTATTTGGATGCGCTTACAAAAGTTAAGACTGTAGTTTTTGATAAAACGGGAACATTAACCAAAGGCGAGTTTAAAGTATCCGAAATTGTTGTTAAAAACGGATTTGATAAAGATGAGTTGTTACGGCTTGCCGCTTACGCTGAATCGCATTCAAATCATCCGATAGCGAAATCTGTAATTGAAGCATTTGGAGAAACGATTAATCAAGAATTGATTAGCGACGTTCAGGAAATAAGCGGTAAAGGAATAAAAGCAAATATTAACGGGCAAATAGTCATCATGGGAAATGATAAACTAATTCATTTGGAAAATATACAACACGATAAATGTGATGTAGATGGAACTGTTATTCATATTGCTACAAATTCAATTTATGCCGGATACATTATTATTTCCGATACATTAAAAGAAGGCGCGAAAGAAACAATAGAGTTACTTAAAAAGAAAAATATTAATTCAGTTATGCTCACCGGCGATAATAAAGCAACAGCTGAATCTTTTGCAAAGAAACTTGAAATAGATAAATATTATTATGAACTACTGCCGGAAGATAAAGTAAATCATATTGAGCAAATCATTCAATCATCAATTAAAGGAAGCAAAGTTGCCTTCGTCGGGGATGGCATAAACGATGCGCCGGTATTAGCACGTGCTGATGTTGGAATAGCAATGGGCGCTCTCGGTTCAGATGCTGCCGTTGAAACTGCGGATGTTGTTCTGATGACTGATTCACCAATGCAAGTCGTAAAATCAATTGAAGTTGCAAAGCGAACGAGAAGAATTGTCTGGCAAAATATTAGCTTCGCAATGGGAGTTAAATTATTCTTTATCCTTCTCGGCGTATTTGGAATTGCAACAATGTGGGAAGCAGTATTTGGAGATATGGGAGTGGCGATAATTGCGATACTAAATGCAATGAGAGTGATGAGATAAAAAAAATTTTTACACCGCACAGCAGCTAAGTTTTTTAACATCTTTATCAAAAC
>JAJYIL010000598.1 GCA_021790055.1 Bacteroidota bacterium | reverse complement strand
TACGGACTTTAACTCAAGGGAATGCCGTATCTTTTCCGAAATATTTAGCGGCAGTACATTTTTATAATTGAAATTTCGTAAATCCAAAATTTCAGTTGAAGCCAATTTACTAAATTCTTTGCTTTGATGCTTGATAATTCCCTCATTATCAAAAATTGCCGCTACCCCTGGAAAATTTTCCAGAATATTAACGAGCGGCTCATTTGATATTTCGGCAGCTTGATTCTCAATTCGCTTTTCCTTTATTCCGGCAATTCCAATTATTGCAATTATGTTGTTATCGGTGTCGCTTAATGGAATTTCAATAGTCTGGTATTTAGTCGGGTCGCCGCTACCTGCAAACGGAATTCCGTCGAGTGAAATGCAGTTTAGAGTTTCGCTTATGTATTTTTCGATAGCATTATAAAAGTCAATCAAGTAAGCCGGCAAGAAGGACATTGCCTGCTTTCCTTCTATCTGCGACGATTTGACACCGAGGTTATCTGCTAGTTTATTATTTGCAAGTACATATATCCCGTTGTTATCTTTAAGCCAGAACATTTCTTCAAGCTTATTAATCTCTTTGTTCATCTTCTCTTTACCGATGTAGGTAAAGGGGTAGAGAGATTTTATTTGCTCGATAATATCAAGAATTAAATTGTTGGAGATAATGTCCTGCGTATTTATCGTTTGAACCTTAAGCCTGGCTATGCCCTCCAATCCAAGCTTGTATTCTTGCTTGCGGAAAGTGCAAAAGATAAAAAGCTCGTTCTCCTCGTTGTAAGAATTTATTATCACGTTTACATTGAACTCTCCCCCGCTCTTCAACACAAGATTAATACTTTCAGATACCGGTCCGTTGCCTGAAAATACCTTCTCTATCAAATCGCTTAATCTGTCTATGGATTGATCGCTGAAGAGCTCAAAGATATTTTTCGCAGGTGCTTTTATTGAAAACAAGACTTCGGCGTACCTGTTTAAGGATAGGATCTCCCCGTTATGATCGATCACGATAAAAGGATCGGATATATTAGAGTTCAGCGAGTTAAAGAGTGCATTATTTATTTTGCGAGCTTGCTTCAATTTTTTCCCACAATCTCTTTTTTCATTGATAGACAAATTTAATCATTTTGCAGTTCACAAAAACAACTGACAGACAGTTACTGAGCGGGAGTAGTTACATATACTTCATTCGACCACGATGAGTCACTGCCGGATACCGCCATAACCCTGTAGTAATAACCGGTGTATGGAGTTAACCCGTTAGCACTATCTACAAACTGAGTTGTATTCTTGCTTGCTATTCCTACCGCTGTGTAGTAAGCCCAGAAGTATCTCCTTTCTATTTTAAAATAATTCTCTCCAATAACATCGTCGTTCCATGTCAGAATTATCTTCTGCGAGCCAACAGCACGCGCATTTAAATTCGTAGGCGGCGCTATTGAATGTGTTCCACTATTTCCGTATGTATTTATTTCATTACTGAAATCAGAGGTACCATACTTGTTAAGTGACCGGATCTTATAATAATATACCGTTGTATCTGCAGCATCATTATCGTTAACATTATAAGTGCCTGGAGGCGCAGACATATTTAATAAATAGTTTCCGTAGAATCCGCGTTTCCGCCAAATTTCATACCCGGTTTGACCGGAGAAGATAGAATCTTTCCATGATATATTTAATACACTATTATTTATTCTTATAAAGGACAAATTGTACGGTACCGTCGGAGGAGCCCCGGTAATCAAGATGCTTTTTATCGTATCGCTCCTTGCCGATGAACCGTCTTTGTCATAATAAATAAGGAAATAACTTATGCGTTTGCCAATGTAGGTAGAATCGAGATTGATCGGGATAGTGGGTAAAGTGCCGTCACTGTTTACCGGCGTCCATCTGTTGATTACACCGTTAACATAAAGTTCTACAGCATAAATCCCCATGTCGGTAATAACATTATAAGAGATTTTAGTACCTGTATATGGAATCGTATCATTTGAAACCGGGCTATTTATCTTAACAGAAAGCTTGCTTGCAGTAGTTGAATTGCTGCCTGAAGGATTGAGAAAAAGATCGGTGCAGCCTGATATGAATATAATTACTGCAGCAAGCATAATTGTAATATAGATGAGCTTCTTCTTCATTATCTTATAAATCTTAAACATTAGGAACATAATAATCGAAATAGTAGGTACGGGATTCACCAGCCTTAAAGTTGTTGAGATAAACGTAAATCGTCCTTTTTTCCTTATTGTATTCATACTTTGCCGGTGTGGTTCCAATTATTTCAGTGCTGAGTGTTATATCTTTTGCAGGCTCACTCATTTCAATTTCCAATACAAGGTTGTTCACAACTCGTTTGCCGGGATTAGAAACTGTTAAGGCAATTCGTGTAGCACCTCTTTGATTTACACGCACTTCAATTTTACTTCTACCAGCCCACCAGTTTTCAATGTCAGATAATGTAGTTATCCAGAAGCCTTTCTTTTTTAAATCATCTACTACTTTTTTTACAACTCCAACGTTAGCGGGCGCGCACTGGTATTCTGTATGGAGTTGGAATGTATATAAACCGCCTTCAAACAAGATTCTGTCGATATCTTCCTGGTAAGTATAAAATTGAAAGTCGGGTTGCGTCAGCCCGTAATCTCTTATCACTTCATAATCATCTCTT
>JAJYIL010000597.1 GCA_021790055.1 Bacteroidota bacterium | reverse complement strand
GGTATTGCCCTAAGATTTCTAATGTCTTTACTTTTCTTTCTTGAAGAAGGACGTGAGCCGATTTCTATATGCTCGATTATATCTATCGGAGTTACCGTTCTAAAGTATTCAAAGAAATCCGGGTGATTGATTAACTCTCTGTAAGCTGTAAAAGCATCAGAAGATATATTCTCAAAGACATTTTTGAAAAGCTCAAACTTGTCGTCATTCTTTTTAAGCATCGAATTAACTGTTGTAATTAAAACAGCGGAGGTCATTAGCTCAAGGCTTCGCTTTGCAATTTCAGGAATAAGATATTTGGAAGAGATCATTTCACCTTGCTCTGTAATCTTTATCTTGCCTTCAATCGTTCCTTTTGGCTGCGCAAGAATGGATGGATTTACCGGACCGCCGCCGCGTGAAGTGCTGCCGCCTCTGCCGTGGAATAAAATAAGTTCTATTCCGTTTTCATCGCAAAGCCTTTTCAAGTTTGTCTGAGCTTTGTATAATTCAAAGTTTGAAGTAACAATACCGCCGTCTTTATTGCTGTCGGAATATCCGATCATAATCTTTTGAACGTTTTCTCTAAGCATTAAATGCTGGTAGTAAGCTTCATTCTTAAAAAGTATTTTCATTACAGTGTCAGAGTCTCTAAGATCATAAATAGTCTCGAACAGCGGAAGTATGTCAATTTGCGACTCAAGTATTTTTCCGCGAGCAACCGTAATTAAACCGGCTTCTTTTGCAATAAGCACGGCAGTAAGCACATCGCTTACGGAGGAACAGTTGCTGATTATATAATCGTTGCATGCATTCGGCGCTACATTTTCTTTTCCCCATTTAATTACTCCGAACTCTTCTATGATTCTAAGCGTTGAATCGCTAAGCCTAGTAAAATTATTTTTTAATGGTCTCGCTCTTAAAATTTCTTCAGTTAAAATTTCTATTTTTTTATTCTCATCAACAGAATTAAAGCTTTTGCTTACCTCGGTAAAATTAAATATTTCATTTATGGCATCTCTAAGCTGGAATGCGTTCTGCCTGACATCGAGCGCTGTAAGCCGGAAGCCGAAAGTCTCTACTTTGTATATAAAAGGAAGAAGATTTAAATCGCCGATAATCTTTCCTTTATTGGCGGCAAGACTGTTGTATATCAGGTATAAGTCATCTATAAATTCATACATATTCTTATAGCCGCGGCTGCCGCCCTGTTTGGTTTCTTCAAGCTTTAGGGAAATTAAAAGAATTTTTGATCGATAAATTTCAGACGGATCGCGAAGAATAGTTTCAGCCTTATCGAGTTTAAAGAGACTGCTTTCAAGCGTAACTGATTTTTCAAGCTCCTTGTTTACCGGAACAATATTATTTGATGTGCTGATCGCGGAGTAAAGTGTATCAAGATCATGCTGGTACAGGCTTATAATCTGCTTCTTGTTGTTCACCAGCGTTTCCTTTGATATTTCCGGAGTAACAAAAGGATGACCATCCCTGTCTCCCCCCATCCACGAACCGAATTTAATAAGCGCAGGAGACGGCTGCTCAATTTCATAAATTGATCTGAGGTGCTTATTGAAAGTTGAATAAAATTCGGGGATTAAATCATAAAGGACTTCTTTAAAAAAGAAAAGACCGTTTTGTATTTCATCCTTTACTGTAACCTTGTGAAACCTAATTTCGTTGGATTGCCAGAGCAAGATAATTTCAGTTTGCAGCTTTTGATTTATGTCTTCGATCTCTTCCCTAGTGTTGATTGCAGTCTCCCTCTTAAGAAGCAGCTTACTAATCCTTAATATTTTTCTTAAAATAGTCTGGCGCGTAGCCTCGGTAGGATGAGCCGTAAACACAGGAATAATTTCCATCTTATTCAAGGAGTCTTCGATTACGCCTGACTGAATTTTCATCTCTTTCAAACAGATGAGCGCATTGGGAAGTGAGCCTGCCTGGTATTGCTGCCCTTTTTGCGAACCGTTTAATTCAGATAGCTCTTTTTTCCGCTGAATCCTTATTTGGTGAACTTCATCGGCAGCATTAACAAGTATAAAATAAATCGAAAAAGCCTTGACTACATTGTATGCTTTGTTAATGCTTAATGAATTGATCACCGATTTAATATCTGCTCTAGTCTGTTCGCTGTATTCTTTTCTTAGCTGCTTTGTAAGCGCCCTTAGCTTTTCAACTGTTTCATAAACTTCTTTCCCGGCTTGTTTCTTTAAAACATTACCCAGGATAATTCCAAGCTCCTTTATATCTTTTTTTAGCGGAGCGTCCTGCTGCGGGTCTTCAAGAATAAACCTTTTCGTGTTCAATATATTTTCGAGGTTGGTGCTCATAATAATTTTTATTTGGTTAAGAATAATACAAAAATGAATAAATGCTTAAGGTGACTTAGTTCTCCCTAATTAAGCAAAAGATTGAATCAGACCTTTGTACGTAAAACAAATATTGACTTCAAAACGTCAAACCCGTCGAAACTGAACTTAATAAAGCAACTTATATTAAGAGCGTCACTTAATAAAAATATTTTATGAAAGCCTTCATCTTTAACACAAATACTAATTAAAACTTTAAGCTGCAAGTTGATAACCATCCAACGATTCTCCTTCTTTGTTATAAGTTCCAATACATCGTGGTCCATAGTAAACACTGAGAGTTTTATCTAAATGCTCTCTAACTTGAACCGTTGTTTTC
>JAJYIL010000596.1 GCA_021790055.1 Bacteroidota bacterium | reverse complement strand
GATTATTTTATTTCTTAAATATATATACTCTAATCGAGCGAGCTGTTACTGTTAAAATAAAACCAAAGCAGTAACGTAAACCAGGGTAAAAAAGAGTATATAGTAATATAAACACTTAAAGGAGGAGCGATGGATACTGAGCCATTTGACTCGTCTCCGGCCGAAAACGACGATGACTTACAAGTCGGTACGGAGTATGAGGCTGCAACAAAATTTGAGGTGTATGAGGCGTTTGAAAATGCAAGGAAGAGAGAGAAAGGTTTTCAGAGTAATCTTCTTGAATATACTTT
The DNA here is from genome assembly GCA_021790055.1 of Bacteroidota bacterium. Lineage (GTDB taxonomy): Bacteria > Bacteroidota > Ignavibacteria > Ignavibacteriales > Ignavibacteriaceae > FEN-1297. The sequence continues at coordinate 2,380 of JAJYIL010000596.1, read as the reverse complement.
AATTAAAATAAGGTATTATTTTTATTGCGATCAAATGTGTGACAAAACTGCGGATGATGTACTACAGATAGCTTTTGAAAAGATTCTAAGCTGCACGAGGAAATGGTATAAGCAGCGAGTTCCGGATTTCAAAGAATTTGTAATGATGGTTATTCACAGTTATGTGAGGAATGAAAGAAAGAAGAAGGATGAGTTTTATACTGTCGATTTATATGATAACGAAGGCAATCTATCAGAAAACGGCTTGATTGATCTTATTAGAGCCAGCACACGCGAAGACATTGAAGACAGCATTTTCAGAGAAAACTTAGAGGAATCAATCGACAGGCTTGAATCACTTTTAGCAAATGATGTTTATGCATATTTTGTTTTAGAAGAGATGCTGAATGGAATTAAAGACAACAATGAGATAGCAAAAAGACTGGGAATTGATTTAAATGAAGTAAAGAATGCGCGAAGACGCATTAGAGAAAAAATAAATAAGATATTTAAGAAAAAATAAGCTGCAATGAATTTTAAATCGCTGCGGGAAGCAGTGAAAAACCCAAAGGGAGGGTACCGGGATGATCAATGAAAAGCTGCTCAATTTCACAGAGCTTTATTTCGATTCTTCAGATAGAAATACGGAATTAAAAATAAAGGAATTAGAAGAAGCGGGATTTGATGTATCAGCTTCGGAACAAAGAACGCAGGAATTATTAAACCGCGTTAAAGCAGAGTTGGAAATAGAGAAAGGAAAAGCGCTTCAAATTGAATTTGAAGAAACATTGAGGGAAAATATTGGTGAGAGCTTAGAAGATACAGAAAGCGATTACAGACTGGCAGCAAGGAATTTTGAAAACTTAACGGAAGAAGATAAAAAAATTATTCAGCAAAACAAGGCGGCGTTGAAGAGTCTGGAAAATAAACAGAAGAATAAATAATTGTGACAAATGATTAAGCGAGGAAAAAGATTCCTCAGTCGAAGACTTCTTCGGAATGACGGGTTGGGAATGGAGAATGACGAATTGATAATGTTTGGAATGACAGTATACAGTGATTGTCATTTCGACCAACGGGAGAAATCTCAAGGGAATGCGAAGAAGAAGATTCCTCACCCGGTGAACCGGGATTCGGAATGACGGGTTGGGGCGTTTGTCATTTCGACGACGATAGGAGGAGAAATCTTATTTATGAAGTTACATAACTATTACGTTTATATTCTTGCAAATTGGAACAATAAAGTAATCTATACCGGAATGACAAACAATCTGGAGCGCAGATTATACGAGCACAAAAATAAGTTGAATGACGGATTCACAAAAAAATACAATGTCAATAAGCTGGTTTATTATGAACAAATGAGTAACGTTGAAGATACTATACAACGAGAAAAAGAGATTAAGAAATGGAGAAGAGAAAAGAAGGATAAACTGATAAATACATTGAATCCCGAATGGAAGGATTTAGGCACAGCAATAGGCGAGGAAAAGATTCCTCAGTCGAGGACTCCTTCGGAATGACAGGTGGAGGCGGTTGTCATTTCGACGACGATAGCAGGAGACTTGTACGTCTCCGGCGTAAATCTTAGAGATTCCTCACCCGGTGAACCGGGATTCGGAATGACAGGACAAGCTGACCGAGATGACAATAGTAATAAAAACATTATACAGATACTCTTATGAATCCCCTTTCAGCAGCAAATGCACGAAACATAATTAAGAAGTATTGTATAACCGCACCACTGCAATATACAATCAGCCAAATAATTAATGCAGAAGGACTGGCATACCGCGAAGCAGCATTAAGCGGCTGTGCAGGCAATATTATTTTTGACAGATCAAAGGGAGTGATTACAGTGAATGAAAATGCCAAAGAAGAAACTCAAAAGAGATTTATTGCCGCACATGAGCTTGGGCATTTTGAGAATGAAAAGACAAAATTCAAAGCTTGCTCTTTTGAAGATATTGCGGGAGTAAAACGAACATCACCAGCAGAAACTAATGCAAATGATTTTGCGGCTGAGCTTCTAATGCATGAAGAGTGGTTTGTTAATTATGTAAGAGGCAAAAAATTAAAGACAAATCTTTTGAAAGATATTGCAAGTTATTTTCAAGTATCATTAAGCGCCGCTGCTATAAGGTATGCAGAAGCCGGAACACATCCATCTGCAATAGTTATGAGTACTAATTGGTATGTAAAATGGAGTGCAATAAACAAAGCATTCCCAATTCAATTTATCAGGTGGGGCGAAAAAGTAAGCGACCTTTCTTATACATCCGATTTTTTTAAGGGTGACCCGATACCGGAAGAAGCTGAAGACGTACCCGCAAGGGCGTGGTTTAAAGGCTCATTCGATATCAAAGACAGCGACAGAGTTTTCGAGTTTAATATACCGATG
>JAJYIL010000595.1 GCA_021790055.1 Bacteroidota bacterium | reverse complement strand
CTTGAAGAAAAATTTATTCCGCGACACAACTTTTTCAATTGACATTGTGGAGGGGATTAAGAAAAATATATTTGTTGATTTTTCTAAAAATCCTACAATGTTAGGCAGTGTAAACTTGACAAGCCTGCCCACTAATGCTGCCGTTTTTATTAACGACTCCAATACATCAAAAAAAACACCTGTCACTTTAACTGGGTTACTCCCCGGAAATTATTTCATCAAATTCCATATCGCTAATTACCGTGATGACAGCGTTCTTGTTGCGATAAGTAGTAATAATATTACTTCTGCTCAAAAAACACTCGTTGATACAACTCTATGGAAAGATTATACTACTGCCAACTCAAATATTTCAACGAACCAGCTAACTTGTATTGCGATAGATAAAAATAATGAAATTTGGTTGGGAACCCCCGGAGAAGGACTGATTAGGTTTGATGGAACAAATTGGGAAAATTTAATTAATAACGTTCCTGGTTCTGTTGCTCACGATACAATTAATTGTATCATGGTCGATAATAACAATCATAAATGGGTCGGATCTGAATATGGTGGTGTTTGGGATGTGTTTAATTCTGATGCCCATATATATGGTTTCAAAACTTCCGGCTTAGCAGACTTTAGAATTGAATCAATTGCTGCCGATAATAGCGGCAACATATATCTCGGTACAAAAGGAGGATTGTCTAAAACTTTTTTAGATAATAATGGAAATAGATCCTGGTTTAATTATGATAATTCAACTCTTTTTATTCCTGCAAATGATACATGGATTACTGCTCTTGCTGTAGACGCAAACCAGAATTTATAGATAGGAACTAAATCATCAGGGATAGTTAAATTTAATCTTACAGGAGAACCTTTTTCCCAATCTAATTCAAATATTATAAATAACTCTATTACATCTATAACTGCAGCCGGACTTAATGTTTGGGCGGGACATGCAGCCGGACAAGTTTTTGGTACTGGGCTTTCCTTTTATGATGGGACAAATTGGCAAAAGTTATATCCTCTTCCTCAAGAAAGTTTTGCTCAAACTATATGTATTGATCACTTGGGAAATAAATGGATCGGTACGAACAAAGGATTAGTTAAATTAATTGGTTTAAATTCATCCACACTTTTTGACTCCGGTTCTACCGGCCTAAATATAAATGACATAAGAGGAATTGCTGAAGATCAAAATGGAAATATTTGGATTGCTACAAATGGCGGTGGATTAATTGAATATAAGGGGAATCATTAACCGATTTTGAAGAAATTATTGGTCCTTTTCTTTGATTATTTCACATCAAAGGATCAGAAATTTTTCCGGGTAAACCAAAGCTTTCACAATCTTTCTTGATTCTGCATTAATTATTTTTTATGTTAATTTATTAAATCCACTTTCCTTTAAATAACTAAAATAAAGCTGATGCATTCATTTGGCTGATTAAAAAATAAATTTTTGCACATTAAAAAACATTCATATTTAATATATCTTATCAAGGCTATCAGATGAAAAAATATTTTCAAACCATGCCGTACATTTTTTTAGTCATTTCTTTTATACTCGTATCCAATATCTTTGCTCAACAAAAAATCACGCTCAAAAATGTTAAGGAAGCGATTTTTGCAACAAAAAAACTTCAGGGCAGTTCAGGACCTGAAGGGGTAAATTGGATAAATAATGGAAATAGTTATTCTTACATCACAAAAAACGATTCGACAAAAAAAGAGGAAATTCGTTCCTATAATCCAAAATCCGGTAAGGATGATCTGGTTTTTGACGCGTCAAATCTTACTTTTCCGGACACAACTAAACCGTTTGAATATAAATCTTTTCAATGGGCTAAAGATTCACGGCACTTAGTTTTTGAAACAAATTTTAGAAAAATATACAGACGCTCGGGTATTTCAGATTACTATATCTATGCGCTAAAAGATAAAAGCTTAAAACTTGCCGCAAAAGATGCACGTACTGCCGAACTTTCACCAGATGGCTCAATGGTTGGCTATGAACGCGAAGGAAATATGTTCCTTTATGATTTCAAAACTAAAAGTGAAACTCAACTTACAAATGATGCTGCAGAAAATATTTTCAATGGGCATTACGATTGGGTCTATGAAGAAGAATTTGGTCAAGCGCAGGCGTGGAATTGGTCGCCCGATAGCAAATATATCGCCTTCTGGCAATTTGATGAAACGGGTGTTCCAAATATTAAGTTAACAAATTATGAAGGGCTGCATTCAAAGTATGTTAATATTCCGATTCCTCAAGTCGGCGACCCGAACCCAAAAGTTAAAATCGGAGTTATAAATGTTGAAACCAATAAAAAAATCTGGTTGGATTCCGGTGAACAAGGAGATTTTTATATTCCGAGAATTTATTGGACAAGCATTCCCAATACCCTTGCTATGATCGTTTTGAACCGCGCACAGAATGACATGAAGTTGTTTTTCTTTAATGTAGAAACTGGAGAGAGACGCCTTGTCATGGAAGAGAAAAACAATACTTGGGTGGCTATTTTTAATTTTTATACCGATGTAAATGATATGATTTATTTCCCGGAAAATCTTCATGAGTTCTTCTGGGTTTCCGATCGCAGTGGCTATTATCATATTTATCGATACGATTACAACGGCAAATTGTTAAACCAGGTAACAAAAGGGAACTGGGATGTTATAAAAGTTCTGGGACTTA
>JAJYIL010000594.1 GCA_021790055.1 Bacteroidota bacterium | reverse complement strand
TTCCGATCTTTCGGAAATAATATTTTTATCAATTACGACATCAATATCTTCGTTTATAATTGGCGGATAGAAATTAATTGAGTTTACATTTTTTAATATCAGCATCTTATTCCTAAAATGTATTATTTTCTGATGGACTTAAGAGGTAAGGATAATTCTGAATTATACTCGATATGATTTTTGAAAGTCTCTCAAGTTCTTCCGACACAAATGAAGGATTGATAGTATACATTACACCATTCGCGCTGCTCAAATATTTTCCAGTTTCATTGTTCATACGATATTGAACTTGTACAACTTCCGGGTTGCCGTTCACATTTTGCTTGATGAAAAAACCGCTGTTGGTGCTTTCGTGAAAATCTTTTTCCGACCAGAAGATAGTCAGCTTAGATTTGTATGGTGCATCTTCAAACGGACAAAATGTTTCGCAGTTGCCGCATTCATTGCACAATCCGTCGAGATGAATTACCTGATATGCATTAACAAAGCTGTTTCCTAACGCAGTTGAATCCAAAGCAACGTTGGCTCTGTTAGGACAAACTTCAACGCATTTATTGCAGATTAAATTACAGCCAAGGCATCTTGATGCTTCTTCGATAACATTCACGGAATTAAAACTAAAAACTTTCCCTTTTCTTTCCTGAATATCTTTGAGCCGGTTGGACACGTTATAATAATTTTCTGAATGAATTTTATTATACAAGATAATCTCTTCTTTAAAAAGAATATTATCTGCCGCTTTCTTTCCGTCGGCAATAGCTTGAGCGACGGTTGACGGACCTCTATAAGCATCTCCGCCGATGTACACATTTTCAATATTAGTTTCACATGTTTTAGGATTTACAAACAACCTGCCGTATGCATCCTTGTGCAGTTTATTTTTAATAAGCAATTCGGATTCGACATGCTCTCCAATCGCGGAAATAACCGTATCAACAGCAATATTTTCAAATTCATTTTCGAGCGGCACTGCCTTTCGTCTGCCGTCATTTTCCGGTTTCCCCAATTTCATTTTTTGGCATTTAAGAATATTATTTTCAAATGAAACCGGTGTAAGCAATTCTTTAAAAATAATTCCATCGGAAATTGCGGCATCAAATTCTTCACTGTCTGCGGGCATAAAATCTCTTGTTCGCCGGTAAATGATGAACACACTTTCGACTCCTTCCAGACGTGCTGCCGCACGGGCGCTATCCATCGCGGAATTGCCTCCGCCTATTACGGCAACGGACTTTCCGAGATTCAAATGTCCTTTTGTTTTGAATGAACGAAGCATTTCAACTGAGGATATAATATTACCTTCGCTTTTATTAAGATTTAATTGAACCGGCTGCGATGCGCCAATTCCGATAAAAATATATTTATAGCCTTTTTGTTTAATTGAATGTACATCGAAATACTGTTCGGAGTTATAATTTATTTTTACACCTAAAGAAGTAATAAACTCTACGTCTTTGGAAATTACTTCATTAGGAATTCTAAACTCCGGAATAATTTGACTGACCACTCCGCCGGCTTTGCTGCTGCGTTCGAATATAGTTACATCAAATCCTGAAAGCGAAAGAAAATAGGCTGCAGATAATCCAGCCGGACCTGCGCCGATAACTGCAACCTTAATTATTATATTCCGTCCGAAATGTTTTCCACTAAAATGTTCAATGAAATTTTTATAGCCTTTATCAACAGCTTCTTTCTTTAACTCCCGGATAGCAACCGGTAAATCGTAGTCCCACCTTGTACATTTTACTGTGCATTGATGGTCGCAAATGTAAGAAGTAATATTGGGCAAAGGATTCTTTGCAGCGATTACTTCATAGGCTTCTTTAAATTTATTTTCTTCAATTAATCTTACATATTCGGGTACATCCTGAACAATTGGACAGTTTACCTGGCAAGGTGCAACGCAGCAGTCGTACTTTTCCAGCTTGTACGGAATTTTTATCGAAGCTGTTTTTCTTTTTTCTTTTTTGTAATTAAAATCGGTTAAAGAAATTTCTGCAATTCGGCGGAGTAATTGAAGATCAATTTTGCCGGCAGTATTTATTCCAAAATCAATTTCATCAGAAGCTCTGGCTGCTTCAAGCATTCTTAAATAACCGCCTGGTTTTAGTATATCGGTAACCATTGTTACCGGAAAAATTCCTGCAGACAAAATATCTTTTATGTTAGTGGCATTCGCCCCGCCGGAAAAAGAAATCTTAATATCGCCATTAAATACTTTAGCTATTTCATTAGCAAGATTTATTGTAAGAGGGAATAAAGCTCTTCCGGAAAGATACATTTCCGTTCCGGTTAATCTAAATTTATTATTTACCACACCAAGAGTGTTGGATAACTTAACTCCGAATTCTTTTTTGTTAAAAAAAGCAAAAGATTTAAGCTTCTTAATTATACGGATAGCTTCACCGAAATTTAAATCCTTCTCGAAAACTTCATCGTTCAATTTTAAGTAATTAAAGCCTGTCTCTGAAAAAATATTTTCAACTTGATGCTTACCGAGAAGAGTTGGATTTAATTTAATGAAAGTGTTTAATTGTTTAGTGCCTATTAAATATTCAGCTATTTTATCGATTTCATCCGGAGGACAACCATGCATGGTTGAGAGCGTAACAGACCCGGAAATATTAGGTGAAATGCTGTCGATATTCGATAGTGATTCTTTGAACTTATAAAATTTTCTTTCATCA
>JAJYIL010000593.1 GCA_021790055.1 Bacteroidota bacterium | reverse complement strand
ACTAAAGCGTATAAAATCGACTTGACAAATTTAAATAAAATTGAAAGCTTAGTTGCAAAAGTTATTTCCGATTTCGGGCAAATAGATATTCTTGTTAACAATGCGGGAATCTGGAAATTCGGTAAAGCCGATGAAATGACTCTCGACGAATGGGAGGAAACAATCAGGATAAATCTCACGGCTGCCTTCCTGTTTACAAAGTATGTTATTCCTTGCATGAAGAAAAATCATTTTGGAAGAATTATAAGCATTACTTCAACTGCAGGGCAAAGGGGCGAGCAGTTTCATTCTCACTATGCCGCTTCGAAAGGCGGTGTAATTTCGTTTACCAAATCGCTTGCTGCCGAGCTTGGAGAATTCAATATAACGGTTAACAGCGTAGCTCCCGGCTGGGTTGAAACCGGTATGGTTGAAGATGTATTTGCCGATGAAGAGTACAAAGAAAAAATTCGTCGGGAAATTCCCTTAAGAAAAATAGCAACCCCCGGTGATATTGCTGGTCCGGTTTTGTTCTTAGCTTCCGATTTGGCAAGACATATAAACGGAGAAATCTTAAATGTTAACGGCGGCTCTGTCCTATGCGGCTAATTGAAAGGTAAATAAATGGAAAGTCTTTCTCAGCTTCATCCTCAGATAGTTCATTTCCCTATTGCATTGCTTATTGTGTATGCGCTGCTTGAAATAATCGGCTCAATTTTCAAAAAGGATTTTTTTTCTAAGGCAGCCCATCTAATTTTGTTCTTAGGCGTGCTGGGAGCCTTTGCCGCTGTACTCACCGGCAATTCGGCTGAGGATGCCGCACGTGCATTAAGCAAAGCCGGCGCTTCAATTCCTTTAAAGGCTATCGCAGAGCATTCGGACTACGCAAATTTTGTTATCTGGTTTTTTGCAGGGCTGCTGGTTTTAAGAACTTACTTCGTCCTTAAAAAGAAGTTCATCGGTGCTATCAAGTATCTTTTTGTCATCCTTGCAATTATAGGTACCTTCTTTGTGTACCGCACCGGATATTTAGGCGGCAAGCTTGTCTATAAATTCGGCGTCGGAACCGAGCTTAAAAAAATGGAGATTAAAAATCTTCCGCCTAAAAGAGGAGAATAAAATTTTGTGAATAAGAATAAAAGACTACTTCAAATATTTTTAGCGGTCGTTTTAGTTAATGCCGCAGGTTTGGCACTTCGTTTAATTAAACTCGACAGCTATATCATCCTTGCAGGATTCCGGTTCCATATAAGCCTGGTGCTTCCATTCTTATTGTTTCTTAAGAGCTTAAACCCTCCAAATCTTAAGCAAGCATTACTACATCCTCCGTACAATAAAACTTTTCAGCCGCTCGGCTGGATTTTTTTTCCGCTAATATTATTATTTATTATTCTTTATATCTTAAAAAAGATAGAAATCGGCGACCCGGAATATTTTTATGAATTCGGTCTGTCATCAATTGTCGATTACCCGGTTTACCTTATCTGGAATTTACCGCAGCTTTTAATGTTTGCATGTTTCATTATCGTCGTTCAGCCATCTCTGAAACTGCAATCACCCGTCACTGCACTGATTATATTTTTACTTTTTGCATTCGAGTTCATACCGCTTGGCAAAGCAAAAATTGACTATCTGGATTTGATATCATTATTATTTGCATCACTATCTATTGGCTTGCTCGTAAGATATTTTCAGAATATTTACTGGCTGGCAATAATTATCTTCACAATTTTCTGGGTTAACCTTCTTGCATTCGGAAGTGATTCGCCGTTAATGATTCATATCCTGTTTGCTGCCCGGTATGAATCATGGGAAGGCTTTTTTGACATCCCAAAGAATTTACATTCGTACTTGTTGCCGTTCCAGTTGCTTGCAACGGCAATTATAATTTACTTTTCCTCTCTAAAGAGGAGCCGCAATGTGTAATCATTTTACAAAAAGTTTTAATTTTGTATTTTAATTGTGTTAATTCATCAAGATAATGAAAAAATTTCTGTTAATAGTTTTTCTTTTTAGCGCAACTTGCTTTGCCCAGAGGGGTCCGGTAGATAGGGCGCGAGGCGTTTTCATTGCCTTTGCGGTCGGTCCCAGGCTTCCAATAAATTATTTTGCCAATTCTACCGACCTCGGTTATGGATTTAACGTTGAGATTTCTTATACCGATGATGAATATATTCCGTTCTTTGCCTTTGCCAAAGTAGGCTTCGATCAGTTTCCCGGTTCGCAGGAATTCTATGAGACGACAGATTACTCAAACTATTCAACTAATATGCTGCCGGTAAGCCTTGGCATAAGGTATTATTTTAAGCCTCTTGTCGAGAATATAGTTTTGTTCATGCCCATAGTTGAAGTTTCAGCCGATTATGCTTACTTCCAGAAGCTTCATCAATTTAAGATTGCAACCGGTAAGAGCAATTACCTGGAAGATATTTCAAAGTTCGGCTTCAGCGCCGGCGCCGGGCTCTCAATGTTCATGCTTGAAGTGCTGGCATCATATAATTTTTATCCGACGAATCAATTTTTATCAGTCGATTTAAAAGTTAGGCTTCCTCTATATATTAGTCTATAAGAAAGGAATTTTTATGAAGTACAAAAATTTGCTGCTCGAAATTTCCGGGCAGATAGCAATGGTTACTATTAACCGTGCAGAAAAGCTAAATGCGCTTAATATTGAAACTATGCAAGAACTGAAAGATGCTTTTACTTCGCTGAGATCGG
>JAJYIL010000592.1 GCA_021790055.1 Bacteroidota bacterium | reverse complement strand
ATTATGGATTAAAAAATGGGAAATGACTTTTTAACTACAATTAAATCAAAAGCATCACAAAAGAAAAAAACTATTGGCCTGCCGGAATCTCATGACGAGCGGGTGCTAAAAGCAGCCGAAACCTTGACAAAACAAAATATAGCTTCAATAATTACACTTGGAAATGAAGAAAAAATTTTTGATGATGTCAAAAAGCTTAATATCGATCTTAGCAATGTAAGAATTATCGATCCCGAAAAGTCTGATAGGTTTGATTCTTATACAAATACTTTTTACGAATTAAGAAAGAAAAAGGGATTAACAATTGAGCAAGCCAGAGAAATAATGAGACGTGATTTGTTTTTTGGCGCCATGATGGTAAAAGAGGGAATAGCAGACGGCAGCGTCGCCGGTTCAACTGCATCCACAGCAGATGTTTTGCGCGCTGGGATTCAATGCATAGGAATGGCTGATGGAATTTCTATTGTATCAAGTTTTTTCTTAATGGTTTTCCCGGAAAAAACTTATACTTTTAGTGACTGCGGAGTCGTGCCAGATCCTAATGCAGAACAACTTGCCGACATTGCCATATCTGCTGCTGATAATCATCATAAATTAACCGGCGAAATCCCGGTAGTTGCGATGCTTTCTTTTTCAACAAAAGGAAGCGCACAACATGAATCTGTGGAGAAAGTTATTGAAGCAACCAAGATTGCAAAAAATAAACGCACAGATTTAATGATTGACGGTGAGCTTCAGTTTGACGCAGCAATTGTCGAATCAATCGGAAAAAAGAAAGCTCCCGGCAGTGAAGTCGCCGGGCACGCAAATGTACTCATCTTCCCGGATCTAAACGCCGGGAATATTGGCTATAAAATTGCGCAGCGTTTAGGCGGATGTGAAGCAATTGGGCCCCTTATCCAGGGATTAAAAAAGCCATATTTTGATCTTAGCCGCGGCTGCAGCGCTGATGATATTGTAAACACTGCAGCATTTGCAATTTTGATGAGCTAACTCACTTATTAACTTTCAAGATTGACTTACTAAAACTTTTTGGATATGTTAACTTCACGATCAGAAAATTTGGAAGCGGACATATCCAATTTTATTTTAAATCTATTTCTCAATGCAATCTTCAAATAGAATAAAAGAAAATATTTACCCCGAAAAAGGCAGCTTAAAAAAAATTTTAGGGGTTGGCTTTGGAATAGCCATTACTATTGGCGGTACCATCGGCGTCGGTATTTTAAGAACACCGGGAATGGTCGCTGCACAGTTACGAAATTCTTATTTGATTATGGCTGCTTGGGTTATAGGCGGAGTCTATGCGCTTCTGGGAACTGTTTCCGTAATTGAATTAGGAGCGATGATCCCAAAAGCAGGAGGATGGTATGTTTTTGTCAGGCGGGCTTTTGGAGATTACGCCGGTTTTGTAATAGGCTGGAGTGACTGGATAGCAACTTCCGCTTCAGTAGCTTCTTTCGCTATCGCAATCGGAGAATTTTCAATCTCTCTTTTTCCTTCCGGTTTTTTAGGCATAAAAGAAATAGCAATTATATCTATTCTTCTTTTAACTTCACTTCAATGGTTTGGACTAAAATCCGGAAGTCTAACCCAGGAAATTACAAGCATAATAAAAGTAACCGCATTCCTGGCTTTAGTGTTTACTTGCTTTTATTTCGGAAAGCATGTTGCAGCGGTTTCAAGCATTAACGGCGATATTGCAAAATTAAATTTGCCGACAGGTTTATTTGCAGCATTTGTTATTGCATTACAGTCAATAATTTTCACATACGATGGTTGGTACAGCGCTATTTATTTCACGGAAGAGGACCGTGACCCCGGCAAAAACCTTTCACGTTCAGCTATAAGCGGAGTTCTGGCAATCATCGCTATTTATCTCCTGGTTAATTTAGGCTTGTTATACGTTCTCCCGGTATCAGAGCTTGGTTCTTCGACAGCGCCCGCAACCACAGCAGCCATAAAGATGTTCGGAAACAATGGCGGAAAAATAATAACCATTCTTTCTATCGCAGCATTAATAAGTATATTAAATGCCGCTCTTCTAATTGCAACAAGGATAATTTTCGGTTTAGGAAGGAATAAACTTTTCACTACAAAAATTACTACTGTCAGCAAAGATGGCTCACCTCGTTTTGCTCTTTTAGTTAGCTCGGCATTTGTAATTTTACTTATCGCTTCAGGCACATTAGAAATTTTAATTGCAGTGTCAGCCTTTTTTTATGTGGTAAATTATTTTGCCGGATTTTCTTCTTTATTTTATTTAAGGAAAAAGGAACCCGAATTACCGCGACCCGTTAAGGCTTGGGGCTATCCCTGGATTCCACTAATATTTATCACCGGATCATTGATATTTTTAATTGGAGATGTTTTTAGTGACCCGCTTAATGCTTTATTAGCCGCGGTATTTTTCGCAGTTAGTTATCCCGCTTTTAAATTAGTCCGGAAATTAAATTCAATTTGAAATTATTAAATTCTTTTAAGCAAAACATAGTTTGGAATAGATGATATCTTTTTCAAAAGACACCATCTATTCTAAAATTATCCCTATGGATTAAATTGATATGTATAGTTATAGCCATCTATCCAGCCCCAAATGATGCCCACAAATGAACCAAAGGGGGTAATAAGAAAACTATTCAATGTCATATATGCATTATCAGGTGAACCATTATTTCTTGAAACAAATATTATAGCCC
>JAJYIL010000591.1 GCA_021790055.1 Bacteroidota bacterium | reverse complement strand
CGAGTATTTTCAAAAAAATTCTATCTCTTTTTTAGAACTTTATTTCAGGATTCGAACCTGCGACCTTCCCGATTCAATCGGGACGCGATGAACCGGGCTACGCTACGCCCCGAGTATTTTCAAAAAAATTCTATCTCTTTTTTAGAACTTTATTTCAGGATTCGAACCTGCGACCTTCCCGATTCAATCGGGACGCGATGAACCGGGCTACGCTACGCCCCGAATGTAATGAATATCAGAATTACTTTTTCAATTCGGGCATCAAATATACTTTATAACCCGAAAAAAAACAAAAGATTCGAATGCTAATTTGAATATTTCGCTTTGCTTTTTCCCTTATAATTTACTCACAACGCATTGTTTTCATGTAACTGCTTTCTTGATTAAATTAGCAAACAAAAAATAAAGTTTCACTGAAAATGTCCTTTTCATTTTACATCTCAAAGCGGTATATCTTTTCGAAAAAGGATTCAAAATTCATCTCGTTTATTTCTACTATTTCAATCATCGGCATTGCCTTAGGGGTAGCGACTTTGATAATCGCCTTAAGCATCTTAAACGGATTTGAAAGAACTATAACCAGCAAAGTAATTGATTTTGATTCGCACATTCAAATCTCTTCTTTTACCGGAACGCTGCCGGATTATCATTATGCACTGCCGGTTCTTAAGAATAAATTACAGCCATATGTGGAAAGCATAAATCCTTTTGTATCCGACCTTGCAATAATAAGCAGTAAGATAATTAAAGACGGTGTAAGTATAAAAGGTATACGCCCGGATGATTACTGGAAGGGCGTAAAAGAAGATATTGTTGAAGGCAAGTATAATTTGTACGATAATGAAAATCTTCCATCCATAATAATCGGGAAGAAGCTTGCCGATAAATTAATGGTGAGAGTTGGAGATAAGGTAACCGTCTTTGCTTTGAACAAAGATAAAATTCCAACTCCTCAAAATCCGCCGAATATCCAGAGGTTCGTTATAACCGGTATTTTTGAAAGCGGTATGGCTGCATTCGATGACCTGGTGGCTTATGTTGATATTAAAACCGCCCAAAGATTATTTAACATAGGAAATGAAATCAGCGGATATGATATTCGCGTGAATAACATTTCTAAAATAGACAGTTTAACAAATTATTTATCAAATCATCTTAACTATCCTTACGCAGTTAGGTCAATCTATCAAATTCATAGAAATATTTTTACCTGGATTTCCCTTCAGAAAAAACCAATACCTATTATTTTAGGTTTAATTATTATCGTTGCGGTTTTCAATATCATTGGAACTCTATTGATGATTGTTCTTGAAAAGACAAACGCAATCGGAATCTTAAAATCTCTCGGTGCAAACAGAAGACAGATAATCTCCGTCTTCATTTATCAAGGGATTTTTCTTGCAATAATTGGAATTATTATTGGGAATACGATAGCGTTTACACTTACCTATCTTCAATTCAGATATAAAATCATCTCAATTCCCTCTTCGGTTTATTTTATGTCGACTGTCCCGATACTTCTTTCATATCAAAATTTCATCGGGGTTTCGGTCCTAACTTTTCTTTTATGCATAGCAGCTTCATTCGTTCCGAGTTATATCGCTTCGAAAATACAACCTGTTTCAACTCTAAGGTTTAACTGATGAAGTTTGAATCCTTCATATCGAAAAGATATTTAATCTCAAAGCACAAAATTAATTTTATAACAATTATCTCTTTGATATCTATTACCGGGATAACCATAGGCGTTGCCGCGTTGATTGTAGTACTGTCGGTCTTTAACGGCTTCGGCAGCCTGGTAACTTCGTTTCTTATAAATTTCGATCCGCATGTTAGAGTTGAGATTATTTCTCAGGAAGGCTTTAACAGGCAATATGAGCTCGCTTCGGATATCAAAAAAATTCCCGACGTAAAACTTTTTGCCCCGTTCGTCTCCGGAAAAGTGCTCGCTTATAAATCGGGACTGACCCAGATTGTAAATTTAAAAGGCATTGTTGAAAAAAGCGGGAACGATATTTACGGAATAAAAAAAAGCATGCTCTTCGGCAGCTACAATATTTCCGGCAACAAAGGCCTTCCACATATAATTTTAGGCTTAACTCTGGCCGACCGGCTTCAATCTCTTATAGGAGACACAGTAACTATTGTTTCGCCGGTTGGAATTGAACAGGCAATCACTCAACTGTCGATGCCTAAGACGCAAAAATTTATCCTAAGCGGAATTTACAGCTCCAACAATAATGAATACGACGGTTCTTACATCTTTACCAACCTGAGTACTGCGCAGAACCTGCTTGGATATAACGGAAGAATACAGGGCTACGATATTAGACTGGATAATATAAATGAGTCGAACCTTGTTAAAAGAAAGCTCGATAAAGTCCTCGATCCAAAATTATTCAATGTAAGCACGTGGTACGATTTCCATAAAGAGCTGTATACGGTAATGAAAATTGAAAGATGGTCTGCATATATTATTTTATGCTTGATTGTTGCAGTAGCAACTTTTAATATTTTGGGTTCCCTGTCTATGTCTGTAATTGAAAAGAAACGCGACATAGGAATATTAAGATCGATGGGTGCAAGTGAAAAGTCAATATTAAGAATCTTTATGTATGAAGGCTTATTAATTGGAATAGTTGGTACCATGGCCGGCGCCTTGTTAGGTTATTTCATTTGCTTCTTGCAGCTGCATTACAATA
>JAJYIL010000590.1 GCA_021790055.1 Bacteroidota bacterium | reverse complement strand
TAATATCGCTAAAAACCTAATTGATATCCGTAAAAACGTAATTGATATCCCTGAAAACCTAATTGATATAGGTTAAAACGTAATTGAATTCGGTTTAAACCTAATTCATATTGGTAAAAGACTAATTGAATTCGTTCTGAACGTAATACCTAACCATCAAAATGCAATTCAATCCGGATATTTAGTTCACAACTCACAAGAAGGCGGTTACTAAATGTTTTTGGCATGGAACTAATTAGTCATCTTTTATTTTTGAAATCTTCCAGCTTAAGCTCGGATGAACAGAGGGAGAGATCCGAAGCCTCGTTTGATGCAATTATGACAATTGATGATTTGCCTTCTTCTGTTATAATTTTGTAAACGGAATCTTTACCCTCCTGGTCAAGGTTGGATGTAGGTTCATCGAGAATGATCAGCTTAGGCGAATGCATTAAAGCGAAAATGAATTTAAGCCTCTGCTTCATACCGGATGAATAAGTTTTTACCATATCATTCTTTCTATCGAAAAGCAGAAATTGATTCAAGAGGTATTCTATCTTTTCCTTATTGAATTCTACATCCCTAATCTCCGCAAAATAATTTAAGTTTTCCCATGCAGAAAACTCTTCGTATAAAACAAGGTATGGGGAGACAAAGCCAATGTGGTTGTGCAGGTTCTCAGGCTGGATTTCCGTGCCTTCAACTTTATGAACTATCTTTCCGTTTGAAGGAGAGGTAATTCCGGCAAGTATTTTTACAAGCGTGGATTTACCCGATCCGTTTGGACCGGAGATACCCATGATTCCGCTGCACTCAACCTTGAAGTTGATGTCCTTGAATATTAGTCTTCTTCCGAAATTCTTGGAAAGCTCAATTGCTTGAATGGAGTATTCGCTCATTGAAAGATTACCAGTTTGCCTTTCGTAACGTTGTTGCCGGATTTAGTAACGTAAATGTAAACCCCCGAAGCAAGCTGTTGGTTTTTATTATTCAGTCCGTTCCACCTAATTACTTTCTGACCATAAATGTAGCTGACCGCCTGGTGAGTTGAGTAGACTAACCGCATCGAAGATGAATATACATTTACATCCGCATATCCGAATTTATCGGGTAATACAGGAATATAAATAAAAGAATTTTTCTTATAGTAAAACGGAGTTGGAAAAGCGAAATCATTATTCTGTACAATATATTGTCCCGACTGAAGCACCTGGTTATTTAATATTGCTGAAGAAATCCAGAAAGAAGGCTTCCCGGTTTGGAAGGAATAAAAATATGCATTGGATAATTTGTTTGCACCCGTCTGCGGAAAGGTATAAAGATTATATTGGAATGGAATGGAAGTATCCGGATTTGCAATGCATGCTTCAATGTCGTCATTAGAAAGCAAAGCGACTAAAGTATCCTGGTTTTGAGGATTGACAAATTGTATGAAATTATTTGTTACCGGTGAAGTACTTGTTTGAACCGGCGTTCCGGTCGAATTTATGTCTAGTGTAATTATCGGCTGAAGCACCGGGTAATCCGAAGCATTGGCAAAATGCTTTTGGGGATAATATTCACTGCGGTAGCCAGAGAAAAATGTCCATAGACCGAATTTATTAAACTGTTCGCCGAATGAAGTATTATAATCTGAAAAGCTGTCTGAGATTGCTTGAAGTGCTCTTTCTTTAGGCATAAGCTCCCATTGCTTTTTTATTATGTCATAGCCGAAATTTTGCTGAAGAAAGATATTCCATATTGCGAGTGCGTATTCTTGAAGACCTCCGTTTTTACCAAGGCTGTATTGAGTATTTTGAAAATAACTGGGTAGATACTGGTAATAATCATGGATGGATGGGTAGACAAAATGTTCCATCGAGGTTGAAGTAAGCTCATAGAAAAATTCATCCAGATCATAACGGTAAATGTAATCGCCAATCTGGATTGCATGATGGAATTCGTGAGCTACTGTTACTCTTGCAGCGTTAATTCCTTTAGTATAAAAGCTTGAAAAATTATAATTGATGACCAGGTATGATGTGTATCTTCCGCTGCCTGGCGAAACTTCTGTTTCGGGCTCAGTATAGCCGTAGGTATTGCCCAGGTTTTGAATATAAATATCGTATCTGTTGTCGCCTCCGGCTCCATTATCTGAGGGAGGCGGAGGATATCCTAAATAATTAACTTCGAAATTATAAGCTGAGTCTAGAGCAATTGCCAATGAATCCAGGCTATAAGTTGGTACATCGGTACCAGTTAAATCATAATGAACTCTAAAAAAGCCGTTTGGAGTTACGAAACTTGTATCGGTAACAGGTCTATCCAGTAGAGGCTTTAACATAGCCTTCTGCTGAGCATCAAACCTGTTGAAGTTGAACTTAATCTCGCTTACAATTCCGAATGCGCATTTAATATGCATGGTATCAGCCGATTGTATACCCTGGTGAGTATGCGTTCTAATTTGAACAAACAAATTATAAAGAGAATCTATCTGAACGCCGCTTAATTCCTGTGCTTTTACCGGTGTAAGAAAGATTGTACAACTTGCTATTATAAAAAGTATTTTTCTTGTCATAATCTTCTTACCGAAATGCAGTTTGTTGATTTATCTGTATAAACCAGGTTAAAGCTTCTGTAGCTCATCTTGATGACAAAAAAGCTTCGGATATCTCCGGTTTGCAGTAATCTTGAAATAACAATACCTTTACCGCGATAGACGAAATCAATTCTATAAAGATCGGA
>JAJYIL010000589.1 GCA_021790055.1 Bacteroidota bacterium | reverse complement strand
ATATTATTATAAGTTGTTAAATCCACTAGACTATCTTCAACGGCCTGCGCGCTTACTGATACAAACGGATATCCGCATGCCTTTATTGATTCACCGTGAACAAACGGATAATCAAAAGTATTCCCAGCAATAATATCGGTTTCATAATTTGCATGGCTTGCGCCCCACCCAGGTTCATCGTTTGAAAAAAATTTCGAAGTGGAATCAAAATTATATTGTGAGCCGGTATAGCTTAAATCGTAATGATCGGGTATGCCGGGATCAATTGCATTTACAAAGCCTGAAAACTTCGAACTACCTACGGCTGCAGGTCCGGCGACACGATAGAATCCGTTTATAATTAGAACCGGCTTTTTACCGTTATCCATTCTACACACGGAAAGAATTTCAGAAGGAAAGCTTTGTCCGCCCTTATTGATCGCTGCAACCTTGTAGCTGTAAATTACGCCGGGCTTTAAATTATCAAATTCTAGATAAGGATGTTCTGCAACTATTCCGTTGTCAAAGTCACCATTGCCGATTCGTGTATAAACAATATATTTATCCGGCATAGCGGTTGGCTCTAATGAATCGGGAGTCGGCTTCCACGTGAGCATTACATTTCCGTTATCTTCGAGATTCAAGGCAAAGCATTGAACGGGTAATGGCTCGACTACATATTTAAAATTATCCTGGACTGATAAAAACCGCAGGATGCCCTTGTAAATGGCTCTTGAAACATCAAAGCGAAACTGCGGATCATGGGCAAACTTCATATCAAGATAATTCTGATGCGAAAGAATCTCAAGCAGCATTGAAGGCACGTTCGGTCGCATTGCTTCGCTGTAATCCGAATCCTCAAGCGCTCTGCGGTTCCAAGTAGAGTCATAATTAGAACGAATGTCATTCACAATCTGCGACTGTACCAGGTCAGCAAGGTCTCTGTTTGCCATACGAGACATGCCGCCCGGAAAATCCTTTTTATACTTCTCATCATAACTACTGTAAATAGCAAGCGTACCTACTGTTGTATCGCTATGTGAAATTCCCGCATCAGTGTGGACGGCAAGTGAAGCATCAATAGGTATTCCAAGTCCTTTTAATTCTCTGTCGCCGTTTGGACCATCCGGCGCACCGTTAAGATAGTTGGCATATTCCGGGCGGCTTTTATAATCGTCGTTATAATCGCTTTCACCTTTACTTAAATCATAAACCAAAGTGTCGGGCATTCCGGCATATTGAAGGTAGTAGCGTGCCGATTCAAAAATTTTCGGACGCCCGCTTGTTCTGCCATCTCTCTCAATTATTCCCATTCCCCCGCCAAAGCGAACTGCATCGGCGGAAACAATTTTGCCTTTACTCTCACTTTGATTTGTTAAAACAACTTTATCTTCAGACGTGTTATATCCTTTTTCAAATTTGAATTCGCCGAGATAAATCCATGTGCCTCCGCCGATCTGCTGATTAACCTTAAACTCTGTCTTAATTCCTTCATGGTAAATTGTGTAATGAGCATCCTGAACATTATCAGGCGAAGCATGATATGAAATGTAAACGGAATAGAACCCGGTCTGAGGAATGTTAGGTATCCAGCTTACCGATGCGGTTGAATCCAAACTTGATTCTATAAAACGGCTTGTGCCTTTTTTAAATGGATTAAAGTCGGTAGGATAAGGAGGATTTCCAACAGCAAAGCCAGGGCGTTCACTCGTTTTCCACTTGCTGTTCCTGTTTGTATTTTTTTCCACATAATATTTCAAACTTAAATCCGAAGGTGAATCATTGTCTACAACTACGGAGTTACTCTGCACATCTCTTTCGCGGGGATCAAAAACATTCGCGCCTGCATCTTCAAGCATCGGGATTAAATAGGGTACAACGAAAGATAAAGTCAATTTATCCTCAACGGATTGAAAGAGCCTTGGACGCTGCCATTCCCAGCGGTTTTCCGAATTGTTATAATACCAGCCGTGGCTTGGCCAAACAACGATGTTCCTATCGAACAGTCCGTTTGTCGTCTTATATTTTTGACTGACATTTTGAACTACCGGCGCCGGTCTCTTTTCCACTTTTGACGGTAGACGGCTCAGGTCATATTCGCCTTTATTACTTCTGAAATAATTAGGAATAAAATATTGAATAGGGTGGTTTTGTGTCTCAAGCGTAAACTTATAATCTTTAAATCCGCTGCCGAAATATTTCTTTACGTCAGAATAAATTTCTTTAACATTATCTTTAATGGAGGGTTTGTTATTAGCTTCGTGAAGGATAATAAAATTATCTATCGCCGGATTATTTTCTACAAGGCTCTTCGTATAACTTCGGATGAGGAAAGTAATTTTACAACCGGGATAATGCTTTTTAATAATGCCGGCAAGCGGCAGCGAAAGGACCACATCGCCTATTCTATCTGTACGGACAATTAAAAGGTTTTTCGGGATTATCATTTTTTCGACACATACGGATTGTCTTTTATGTAAAACCTCCAGGGCAGGTGAACCGATTTCCTTATTCCTATTCTTTGTCCCTGCATCAAATTTTTAGAATTTATTTCGGGCTGGTCTAAAATAAATATTTTATCTCCGGTTAAATCCAATCCGTAATGTTCTTTTGTTATTGATAAAGCTTGGCAAACTTTTCCAGGCCCGCTTGTTAAATTAAATTTTTCTTTTTCATTTACCAAATCCCGCCCGAACCGGTTTTTTACCATTGTCTCTATGCCGCT
>JAJYIL010000588.1 GCA_021790055.1 Bacteroidota bacterium | reverse complement strand
AGAGAAGAAATAATTAAGGAAGTAACTTTTCTTTATAAACATGTAAATAGAATACTTAAAGATAAAACTTAAATAACAGAGATTAACTGAATAAGAATTATGGCAACAATTTTTGAAAAGATAGTACCCGTTTCACTTGAAGAAGAAATGAAATCTTCTTACATCGACTACTCGATGTCTGTAATTGTAGCGCGCGCGCTGCCCGATGTAAGAGACGGATTAAAGCCGGTTCACCGGAGAGTGTTATTCGGAATGTACGAGCTCGGCGTAGCTTACAATAAACCCTACAAGAAATCCGCAAGAATCGTTGGAGAAGTACTCGGTAAATACCATCCGCACGGAGACTCTGCTGTTTATGATACGATGGTGAGAATGGTTCAGGATTTTTCTCTTCGTTACCCGTTGATTGACGGACAAGGAAATTTTGGTTCCGTTGACGGCGACTCGCCTGCTGCGATGAGATATACTGAAACACGCCTTGAAAGAATTGCGGATGAGATGTTACGTGACCTTGATAAGAATACGGTAGACTTTGTTCCGAACTTTGACGACTCGCTGCAAGAGCCGACTGTTCTTCCATCTTATTTGCCAAACCTGCTTGTAAACGGTTCAAGTGGAATTGCTGTCGGAATGGCAACAAACATTCCTCCGCACAATCTTGGGGAAGTAATTGACGGATTAATCGCGCTTATAAAAAATCCGGATATTACAAATGAAAAATTAATGAAGCATGTAATAGCTCCCGACTTCCCTACCGGGGCAATTATTTACGGCTACGAAGGAGTAAAGGAAGCATACACCACCGGCAGGGGCAGAATAATTGTAAGAGCAAAAGCCAATACAGAAACGCTTAAGAACGGAAAAGAAAATATCGTCATTACCGAACTTCCCTATCAGGTAAATAAAGCAAACTTAATTGAGAAGATTGCCGACCTTGTTCGCGAAGACAAGCTAAGCGACATTACGATGATTCGCGATGAATCCGACCGCGACGGTATGCGTGTGGTTATAGAATTAAAGCGCGATGCCCAGCCGACAGTTGTGCTCAATCAATTGTTTAAGCACACCCAAATGCAAACTACGTTCGGAGTTATAATGCTGGCGCTTGTTAACGGCGTTCCAAAAGTTCTTACACTTAAGGAAACGATGCAGCATTTCATCAAGCACAGAATGGAAGTTCTTATAAGAAGAACAAGATTCGATCTTGATGCTGCGGAAAGACGCGCTCATATTCTGGAAGGTTACATAATCGCTCTTGATAATATCGACGAAGTTATCGAGACGATTAAGAAATCCAGAGATGTTGAAACTGCCAAAAACAACCTGATGCGGCGTTTCAAGCTTACCGAGATTCAGGCGAAAGCAATACTTGATATGCGCCTGCAAAGATTGACCGGACTGGAAAGAAAGAAGATTGAAGACGAATACAAAGAAGTTATTAAGTTGATTGAAAAATTAAAAGGCATACTCGGCAGCGAAGAAAAAAGATATATGCTTATCAGGGATGAACTTCTTGAGCTGAAAGAGAAGTACGGCGACGAAAGAAGGACTGAGATAATCTACAATTACGAAGAATTCTCCCTAGAAGATACTATTGCCGAAGAAGACGTTGTTGTAACCATCTCGCACAAGGGCTTTATCAAAAGGTTTCCTGTTAGCGGCTACAGAAAGCAGGGACGCGGCGGCAAAGGCGTAACCGGCGCCGGCACTAAAGAGGACGACTTCATCGAGCATATGTTTATAGCATCGACGCATCATTATATTTTATTCTTTACTGATAAAGGAAAGGTTTATTGGCTTAAGGTTTTTGAAATACCGGAAGGCGGACGTGCAACAAGAGGAAGATCTATCCTTAACCTGATTGAAAAGGAACAGGACGAAGTAATAACGGCATTCGTTACTGTTAAAGAATTTAAAGATGATAATTTCTTAATCATGGCTACTGAGCAAGGCACAATTAAGAAGACTGTCCTCTCGGCTTACAGCAATGTCCGCAAAGGCGGTATAAATGCAATCAACCTTGTTAAGGGAGACAGACTAATTGCTGTTAAAATGTCCGATGGGAACAACGACATTATCCTCGGGACAAAAAACGGATTCGCTATTCACTTCAATGAAAAAGATGTACGGGATATGGGAAGAATAGCTACAGGCGTCCGCGGAATTCGCTTGGGCAAGGGTGACATCGTTGTTGGGCTTTTAGTCATTAAAAGAAACGATAGTATTCTTGTCGTTACCGAAAACGGCTACGGCAAACGCTCTGATATAAATGATTACAGAATTACTCACCGCGGAGGCAAAGGTGTCATCACTGTTAAAACTTCAGATAAAGTCGGCAAGATGATTGCGATGATGGAAGTGGTCGACGGCGACGAGCTGGTTATTATTTCAACACACGGAATGGTAATAAGACAAAGCGTTAAAGACATCCGTGTTATGGGAAGAAACACTCAGGGCGTAAGAGTAATCAGACTTAGTGAAGGCGATAAGATTGCAGACATTGCTAAAGTAGTTCCCGAAGAGGTTGAAGGAGACGAAAACGGGAATGGCAATGGCAGCAATGGTAAGGAATAGATTTCACTCCTAATAATTTCTATTTGATTTAAGAGCGGAAAATTCATTCCGCTCTTTTTATTTATCCCTCATCTATTATATTTTTATATCCATAAAAATAAATTTCGGGGATCGACAATGATTAAAAAAATA
>JAJYIL010000587.1 GCA_021790055.1 Bacteroidota bacterium | reverse complement strand
TTTGTTTAGATTTACCAAGAATATTATTATCAATTTTTAAGGACACACCCCGTATGAATTCTTCCATGAATCATTACAAAGAACCGGCTCCAATATTGGATAAAGAAAATCCGTTCGAATCGATGATGGAAAGATTTGAAATTGCTGCAAAAATTATCGGTTTGGATCAAGGGATATACAATTATCTTAAAGCTCCTACAAAACAAGTAATTACTTCTGTGCCGATTGTAATGGACGACGGTAAATTAGAAGTTTTTGAAGGTTACCGTGTAATCCATAATGATATACTGGGTCCTTCTAAAGGAGGTATACGTTATGCACCCGATGTTACGCTTGACGAAATGAAGGCTCTTGCTGCATGGATGACCTGGAAATGTGCAATTGTTAATATCCCCTTCGGGGGCGCCAAGGGGGGAATAAAATGCGACCCTTCGTTAATGAGTCAAAATGAATTAGAAAGACTAACCCGTCGATTTACTTCTAATATGCTTGATGTATTTGGTCCTGACAGAGACATTCCTGCCCCTGATATGAATACCAATGAACAAACCATGGCTTGGATAATGGATACCTATAGCATGCACTCCAAAAAAACTGAAACTGCTGTGGTTACTGGTAAACCTACACTTATCGGCGGCTCGCTTGGAAGAAAAGAAGCGACAGGCAGAGGAGTAATGACGGTTGCTCTTGGTGCACTTTCTAAAATTGGTATTAAACCGGAAAACGCTGTAGCTGCCATTCAAGGTTTCGGAAATGTAGGTTCGATTACTGCTCACGCATTATATGAAAAAGGAGTTAAGGTTGTTGCCTTAAGCGATATTAATGGTGCAATTTTCAATTCAAATGGGTTTAACATTGCTGAATTAATTGAACATGTCGAACGGCATAAAACCTTGATCGATTATCAAAATGCGGAAGTAATTTCTAATGAAGAACTTTTAGAATTACAATGTGACATTCTTATACCTGCTGCTAAAGAAGATCAGATTACTTCTAAAAATGCCAAGAAATTAAAATGTAAAATTATAGCTGAAGGAGCGAACGGACCTACAACGGCAAAGGCTGACCCTATTCTTCAGACAAAGGGAATTTTAGTTATTCCCGATATTTTAACAAACGCCGGTGGAGTTACCGTATCATACTTTGAATGGGTTCAAGATAGAATGGGATATTTTTGGACGCTTGACCGTGTTAACCGAAGGCTCGATAGAATGATGCACGAAGCCTTCGTTAATGTTTATAAATCAGCGGCAAAATATGATGTATCCTTAAGAATCGGAGCTTATATTATTGCAATAGAAAAGGTAGCGCAAACTTTAAAGCTTCGTGGAATCTATGCTTAGAGGCTTATTAATATTTCCGGTAGAAAGGAAGCTTTTTTCTTCAATTTTCCTTTTGCTCTTTTTCTTTTCGGGAAATGTTTTTTTGAGCGAATGCCAATCCAAAGATAATCTTTCAATTTTTTATAACCTTATAGATTCGGCTTCAACTGACATTATCCGTAATTTACCTGCCGGAAGTAAATTCATAAAGCTGGATCTAACTCTTGGAACTGCATATTCGGTCTTTACAAATAAAGTGATTGAAGATTTTAAAAACAAAAGAATTAATATTTCAAATAATGATCTGCATGACTCCAGTTCAAATGCTGTAAACATTACGATTGAAAAAGCTGACGTTTCTTACAAGGATATGTTTAGAAAAAATCTTTTGGGAAGTTTTTACGTTCCGCGATATTTTAATTTGTCGGGAAGTTATTCAATTATCGGAAAATCTACGCTCGTAAAAAAAATTCAATATGTCTATATTGATACAGTAAATTACGATCAGTTGAAGAACTTGCAAAATATTTCTTACCCGTTTACCGAATCTGAAATTCCGGCCGAACCATTTATCTCAAGCTTTTGGGAGCCGGTAGTCGCTGTCGGTGCGACTGCGTTAGCAGTAATTTTATTTTTTACAATTCGAAGCAAGTAATGAAATTTACCTTTGAAGCCGAAAATAAATTCTTTATAATTGTGTTTTAATTTTTGAAAATCAACAAGAAAATATGAAATATTCTTTAATTGTTTTAGCTTTTGGACTAATACTGTGGGGTTGTGCCACAACTTTTAATACTGCTAATATGACGCCAAGCGAAAGACTTGATTATGCAATGAAGTTGTATAATGACCATGATTATGAACAGGCAGTAAAAGAATTTCAGGGAATTGTTCTTCAGTTTCCAGGCAATGCTGTTGTAGATAGTGCGCAATTTTATTTGGGACAAACAAGGTTTAAACGCGGAGAATATATTTTAGCCGCTTATGAATTTAGTAAATTGATTAAAAATATGCCTTCAAGCCATTTCGTTTCTGATGCCCAATATATGCTTGCTGATTCCTATTACTTGCTTTCACCGAATTATGCTCTCGATCAAAAATATACTAAAAAAGCAATTGAAGAGTTTCAAGCATTTATTGATTTCTTTCCTACCAATTCGAAAGTAGCCGAAGCGGAAAAAAAAATTGCAGCGATGAACGAAAAGCTTGCTCACAAAGAATATCATACCGCTTACATATATGAAAGAATGGAATATTATACTGCGGCATTGAAGTATTATGATTTAGTCCTTGATACATATCATGACACCAAATATGCTCCCATGGCACTTTACGCCAAGATTAAATTGTTAATTGAAAGAAAACACAACGACGAAGCCTCAACTGA
>JAJYIL010000586.1 GCA_021790055.1 Bacteroidota bacterium | reverse complement strand
CCAGTTCCAAAAATGTCCGGTCTGCATTTCGCTTAAGGTGTTTAAGTTTAATGTTCCGGTAATCATAACGATTGTGATGATTACCATCATGGTTGGAATTTCATAGCTGATAATCTGAGCAACCGACCTCATCGAGCCAAGCAAAGAATATTTATTGTTCGAAGCCCAACCAGCCATTAAAATTCCGGCGACGACAAAACCGGAGACAGCGACAATAAAGAAAACACCAAGGTCGAGATTAGAGCCTATAAATGCGCTCGAAAACGGTATTGCCGCAAACGCTGCGTAAGTTCCGACAAACACAAGCACCGGTGCAATGTTGAACAACGGTTTGTCGTTTGCTGTAGCAACAATATCTTCTTTCTGAACGAGCTTTAAAATATCTGCAACTGTTTGAAGCCAACCGTGCCACCCGACGCGCATCGGACCAAGGCGGTCTTGCATGTGAGCGGAAACTTTTCTTTCAAGCCAAACAGCAAATAAAGCAAAAGGGAGGATGAATATAAACAGCGGAAGCAAGCTTTGAATGATTGCCGCGATTATCTGGCTGCCGAATAATTTATAGAAAAAATCGTAGATCATCTGTCAACTTCTCCCAATACTATATCTATGCTTCCGAGAATTGCAATAATATCTGCAACCATGTATCCTTTACAAAGCTCGTTCATTACTCCAAGATGTACGAAGGATGGACCTTTAACTTTAACTCTGAAAGGATTTGTCCCGCCGTTGCTCATAATAAAATAACCGAGTTCGCCGCGAGGATTTTCGACTCTTGAATAAACTTGCCCGACCGGCGGTTTAATTCTTTTTGGAATTGCTGAGGCAACATCGCCTTCAGGTATCTGGTCTATTGCTTGTTCAATTATTCTTAAGCTTTGTTCCATCTCAAGAATTCGAACGTAATATCTGTCCCAGCAGTCGCCGACTGTTCCCATCAAGCCTTCGCCGATCGGGATGTCAAAATCAAATTTGTTGTAGACGGAATAAGTATCATCCTTCCTCAAATCCCACTTAAAGCCGCTTGCTCTTAGGTTCGGACCGGAGATTCCGAAATTGATTGCAGTTTCTTTTGGAAGAATTCCAACGTTTGCTGTTCTATCAATAAATATTTTATTGTTGGTAAGAAGGTCGTTCAGCTCTTTTATATTCGGTCTGAAGTAAGTGATGAACTCTTTCGTTAATCTTATAAAGTCCGGATGAATGTCGTGTGAAAGTCCGCCAACCCAAATGTAATTATAGAGAAGCCTTGCACCGCAGGTAATTTCAAAAAGATTAAGAATTTTTTCGCGGTCTCTAAAGCAATAAAGAAAAGGAGTAAATGCGCCGATATCCATTCCGTAAGTACCAAGCGCGACAAGGTGAGATGCAATCCTTTGAAGCTCTCCCATTATCACTCTGATGTAGTCAACTCTTTCCGGCACTTGGATTCCGAGAAGCTTTTCAACTGCGACAGCGTAGCCAAATTCATTATACATCGAAGCAAGATAATCCATGCGGTCTGTATAAGGGACAACTTGAGGATAGCTCATTGCTTCGGCATGCTTTTCAAAACAGCGGTGAAGATAACCGATATGCGGAATTACCTTTTTAATTATCTCGCCTTCAAGCTCAAGCTCAAGCCTAAGCACTCCGTGAGTAGACGGATGCTGCGGACCCATGTTCAGAACCATATGTTCAGTTCTTAGACCATTGCCTTGCTGCTGCACTGTACTTAGTTCTTTTATATTTTGTTCTATTTCGATGGACATTCTTTTTTATTTATTTAGTTGCATTACATAAACTTTTGCTTTTGGAGTAATGACTTAATCGGAAATTCCATTACTCCACTTTTCCATTATTCCAAAGGTTGTGGAGCATTAATTATCTATTTTTATTTTCATCGCTTTCCATCTCAAACAGCTTGCCATTTGGAATTTGTTGTTTGGATTTTGATTAATCAATAAGGCACTTTCATCCCTTGATAGTATTCCGGATCCTTGTAATCTTTTCTTAACGGATGACCGAACTCCCAATCATACGGCATCAAGATTCTTCTTAAGTCCGGGTGATTTAAAAAATTTATTCCGATTAAATCATAAGCTTCGCGTTCATGCCAATCTGCGTGCCTCCAGATAAGTGCGACAGATTCAACATCGGGCTTATCCACAGACGCAGAAACTTTCAGTGCAATCTTGTGCCTCAAGCTTGTTGATTCTAAATGATAATAGACGCTTAAAGTCGCGCCTTCAATTTTTGAAGTTCCATCTTCAGCTTTAACAGCTTTTCCATTTGCATCATCAACACCGGAAAGATTCATTATACTGTCGAAAAGCAGTTCTTCATTATCTCTTAGGAATAAACAAACTTTATTAATCTCCAAAGGATTGACTCTAATAAAAAGTTCAACCGGTTGAGCAGATACTAATTCGAGAATTGAATCACCAAATTTTTCTTTCAGAATACTAAATATATCTTGAGCTGTTTTCATGCCGATTTTTTAACTGATGAATGATTTCTAATTTTTTCTTGCAGCTTCAACAAACCTTCCAGAAGCGCTTCGGGGCGGGGAGGACAGCCGGGAACATAAACATCAACCGGGATAACTCTGTCAACTCCTTTCAACACGTGATAGCCGTGTTCCCAATAAGGTCCGCCGCTGTTCGAGCAGCTTCCCATTGAAATAACATATTTTGGGTCGGGCATTTGTTCATATAATCTTTTAATACG
>JAJYIL010000585.1 GCA_021790055.1 Bacteroidota bacterium | reverse complement strand
TTGACTGCCGACTTTTAATATCTGTTTGTAATCAAAATTCCTGTCCTCATCAATATCGTGTTTAATTATTTTAATACCGTCTATATGCTCTTTATCAGCCTTAACCTTATATAGGAAGCTCTTCTTAACTTCAGCCTGTTGTGTTGAATCTTCATGAGCTTCATTTTTATCAGTTCCAGCAAACCCTTCCCTCTTTGCTTTTTCTTTCCTTATCGCCTTTTGTTTATCCTCAATATTGATTTTAGTCTCAGCTTTATCCTTAGCCTCAACCCGGTCATTAGCCTTATCTGCTTCTAAGCGCCTATGTGCATGCTTTTCTTCCTTTGAATTTTTAACCACTTCCAATTCACGTAAAGGTAGCTTATCTTCTTTATCAAAAAGAAAAATTGCATCGGCAAAGACTTTGTCGTTCTGGAACTTCGCTTCTGTGGCGATTAAGTCGATAGAATAAATCTCCGCATAGTTCGGAAGGTTATCTTTCCTGTCTAATGTGGTTAAGCCGACTTGCTGAATTCTAAACCTGAGGTCATAAAAATTAATGGCATCGGGATAATCTTCCATCTCCTTAACGGCAAAGACAGGATCAAAGTAGATTAGTTCCGATATGCCATTAATATTTAAAAAATATCCGTACTTCGATAAGCTAATTTGAAAATCCCTGATGTTGGTCAGCAGCCTGTAAACAATTAGGTTTTTAGGCGTGAACTCATTTATAAACTTGCAGACTTGATTGTATGTGATTTTTTGCGGGAGCTTCTTTGGGTCATCCTTATAAATAACTTTAAAATTTTTTCCCAGGTCAAAAAGATTTTGCGAATAGATTATTACATCGTCCTTCTTTATGTCAAGGGTTTCGAGCAGCATTTACCAATTCTGATTTTAACATACTTAAAAAATAACATAATACGAGATGTTACGCAAAACTAAAATTCCCAAAAGTCTGCTCGCCGGCACTTGATGAAGTTTCTTCTGTATAGCTTCTTTAAAAACCAAAACTAACAGCCGAAATTATATCGGGTATCAAGTATTAAGTTCAGCTTGCCCAATAAACTACATCAAGCTCAAAAGGATGAATAAGCAGCGAATGCTTTGGAACTTTTCTTATTGTGTAACCTTGCTGTCCGCTCCTAACGCATTTTACGCTTCCATTATATCTATAGAAACCGTTTTTAGATTTTCTCGGTTCGGCGTTCATTACAACCGTGGAATTATTTTGCGGGTTATTATCCTCGAGCGGGCCATAATAAATCTGGACCTCAACATCGTCCGGTAAAAGGTTACCAAGATCTATCTCCGCTTTAATCGGTAATTCTTCTCCGACGTACAATTGCTTTGATGCAAAGCCGTTCAAGTCGGTGCTGACTAATTTGACAGATCTCCAATTTTGCAATACTTTTTCTTTCCATGAAGTAAGTTCTTTTCCGAGCTGCCATTTTCTTTCACCGAGTAATGCTCTCTTCTCGAAAGATTTACTGTAATACTTTTCAAAGTACTCTCCGACCATCCTATGAGTGTTAAAGAATGGACCAAGCTTCTTCATCGAGTTTTTTACCCGCGCAATCCATCTTCTTGGAAGCCTGTCTTCGCCCCGTGAATAGAACAAAGGAACTATTTGGCTTTCTAGAGTATTATACAAAAGCCTCGATTCAACTTCATCCTGGTAATCGGGGTCAGTGTACTCTTCCCCGTTCCCGATCTTCCATCCTACTTCAGGATCGAAACCTTCGTCCCACCAGCCATCCAGCACGCTAAAGTTTAAGCCGCCGTTTGCAATAACCTTCATCCCGGAGGTACCGCTTGCTTCCAGGGGTCGGCGCGGGTTGTTCAGCCAGATGTCGCATCCTTCAACCATGTAATGCGCAACATTCATGTCGTAATTTTCTAAGAATACTATCTTACGCCGGAAGCGGCTCTCTTTAGCGATTTGAAATATCTCTTTTATCAGCCTCTTCCCTTCTTCATCTTTAGGATGAGCCTTACCGGCTATAATAAATTGAGCCGGGAATTCTTTGTTGTTCACTATATCTGCAAGCCTATCTATGTCTCTAAAAATGAGCGTCGCCCTTTTATAGGTAGCAAATCTTCTTGCAAATCCTATAGTCAATATACTGGGATCTAAAACTTCGCTTGCAGCAGCTAACTCCTCCTGGCTTCCTCCCCTGTTTCTTATTTGCTTGTTTAATCTTCTCCGCGCAAACGCTACAAGCCGTTCGCGCCTTCTTTCATGCGTTCTCCAGAGTTCTTCATCAGGTATTTTATCTATTCTCTCCCATAATACAGTAGATGCCGGATTCTCAACCCACTTCTCGCCCATATATTGAAGAAATAGCTCTTCCATTTCATGGGAAATATGAGAGCGCATATGCACTCCGTTTGTTACGTGTGCAATCGGGATCTCATTGAACGGTACATTTTTGTAGCCCGATACCCACATCTTTTTGGAAACCTCGCCATGGAGCTTGCTTACACCGTTAATGTAACCGGCAGTGTTCATGGCAAGATGAGCCATGTTAAAAACATTGGATTCGCTCGTCTTATAAATATTTCCAAGTGAATAAAACTCCCTGTCGGAAATCTGCAGCTCGTTACGGTAATAACTGCCGAAATATTTTTCAACAAGCTCGTTTGCAAATACGTCTATTCCTGCAGGAACAGGAGTATGCGTAGTAAAGATGTTAGAGTAATATCCAACCACTTTGGCTTCTTTAAAGCTTAGTCCTTCA
>JAJYIL010000584.1 GCA_021790055.1 Bacteroidota bacterium | reverse complement strand
ATTTCAGAAATGATTTCTTGAGAAAATATTTTAATAAGAAAAAACGCGGACTCCTCGGCTGTAACTTCTCAATCCACAAAGAAGACTTTCTAAAAATAAACGGCTTTGATGAAAGGTACGAAGCGCCGTCAATCGGCGAAGATTCGGATGTCGAATTCAGGCTTTCCCTCTGCGGTGTCGAAGTAAAATCGCTGAACAACATTGCTGTACAATATCATCTGTTCCATAAGCTGCAGTCAAGACCGGAAGAAAATCTAAAGTTGTTTGAAGAAGTTAAGCAAGCAAAAAAATATTTTACTTCTTATGGAATAGAACGATAGAAAAATAAAAAGGTCGAGTTGTACCCGACCTGACATTTAAAAATTGTGGTTCTAAATTTTGGAAGCCTTAGATTGAATTATCCGAGAGGCATCACCGACCTACCGTAAGTTTCATTTAACACTTGAGCCAGACCCGCATAAATAGCAGACAAGCCGCATATCATTCCTTCCCAACCTGCGATTATTCCAATGGAAGCGCTGCCTGTTAATTCTTTTAGAGCAAGCAGCCAGAACAAAATGAAAAGAGTGAAAAAAACAAACTGAAGTGCTCTATTGTGTTTGAGAGTTGCAATCCACATAACAAAAGTAAACAGCCCCCATATAAATAAATATGCTGCCATACCGCCGGCATCTGCAGCGCCGATTATGCCCCACTTCGGCATAATGATAAGGAAGACAAGAGTAAGCCAGAAAAGTCCGTATGAAGTAAATGCAGTAGTGCCGAATGTATTTCCTTTTTTCCATTCCATCCAACCGGCGAATATTTGTGCGATGCCGCCGTAGAAAATCCCCATAGCAAGTATCATGCTCGTCAAACCGATTAAACCGGCGTTGGCAAGGTTTAGAAGAACCGTCGTCATACCAAAAGCAATTAAACCTAACGGAGCCGGATTAGCTGTGGTATCAACAAGCTTAGTACCCTCTGACATAGAACCTCCATGTATAATGATGAGTGTGAAATGAATTTCGGGGTGTAATATCAAAATTAAAAAACAATTTTGCAAATGATTTTTCTTTGTTTGGACATTTTCTGCTTAAAATTTGATTTAACTCTTATAATGAATCTTAGCACTGGTATTTTTAAACATTTAAATTCTTGATTAATTGCTATATCTGTTATATATTAAGTATAACAGATTAAAACTTGATTAGATTCCTAAAATGATTTTAAAAATAGACTTCGCATCGGAAACTCCAATATACGAACAGCTTAAAAACCAGATCGTCGAGGGAATTACATTCGGACTGCTTAAAGAAGGAGAGCAGCTTCCTTCGGTAAGGCAGATGGCGGAGGACATCGGCATAAACATGCATACGGTTAACAAAGCGTATTCAATTTTACGAAGGGAAGGGCTGGTAATCATTTACAAAGGAAGCGGAGTAATTGTCAACGATTTCTCAAAGATGCGGAACAAATCATTTTTAAAGGAAGTACCCTTGCTTATCAAACCGGTAATTGCCGAAGCTTACTGCAAGGGAATAAATGAAGAAGAATTTTTAGATAAGTGTAAAGAAATATTTAACTCAATATACAAGGGAAAAAAATAATGGAAACCGATTTTGCTTTTTTAGTGCTGTACTTTCCTATAGTTGCCGTTCTGCTTGTTATAGGATTTATAGCGCCGTTTCTGCAAAATGAAACGATTGTTTTCGGGGTTAGGATTCCTGCCGGAGAAACGAAAAATCCATTGGTAGAACAGCTTAAGAAACATTACAGGCACACGTATCTCGCCGTAATGATACCATACTCCATATTATTATTGTTCTCATTATACAATTCTTATAATAAATCCGTTTTTACTTTGGGAATTATTCTGCAAGTGCTTATTACCACTTATATCTATGCGTTGTATAACCACAAGATGATGGTGGTAAAAAGCTCTTTAAATAAAGTAAGCGTTCAACCGGCAGAACAGGCAGTTTTGATAGATACAAAATTCAGAGAAGGAAAATTCATGATCCCGTTTGCATGGTTCATTCCTTCCCTGCTCGTAATAATGTCATGCATTTTTATAATAGATAAGAACTACAACAAAATCCCTTCTGTTATCCCGACGCGATTTAATTTTGCAGGACAAGCAATTCAATTTACGGCAAAGACGGATTTCAGCGTTTATTTGATCCCGGTTATATCAACAACCGTCTTATTTATTTTTGCCGGGATTTATTTTGCGATTAAAAGGGCAAAGCAGCAAGTAAGCTCCGGTTTTCCCGAAAGAGCAAAACTACAGGATAGAAGGTTCAGGTACCTTTGGTCGATTTATCTTGTAATAACTGCCTTTATTTTAACTGCACAATTCGCGCTTATGTCGCTTCGAGCGGACAGCCTGATCATTCTCTCAAATAAATTATTCTCTGCAATCATTATTCTTGTTCCAATAAGTATACTGTTTGGCTCAATAGTTCTTGCAATAATGACCGGACAGTCCGGCAGCAGATTAAAAATTACTACCGGGGAAAAAGAAATTAACATAAATGTTGCCGACGATACCGTTTACTGGAAGTTCGGAATGTTCTATTATAATCCCGATGATCCGGCTTTAATGGTACCTAAAAGAATGGGCGTCGGCTGGTCACTTAATTTTGGCAACCCGGTAAGCTTTTTATTGTTAATTGCTTTATTCGGTATCCCGTTTATTATTAAAATATTTGGGAAAATAAAGTAAGGATAAGCATTAAATTC